>CAYNDW010000090.1:0-13488 GCA_964395375.1 uncultured Cytophagia bacterium | reverse complement strand
GCTCCGAGTCCGCGCGGCGCGCGCAGTTCGCCGATCACTTCGTGTTTGCCGCGTTGATCATGCGCGGGCGGGCCCCACTTGCGCGGCGCGGCAGTTTCCATTTTAATGCCTTCTAAAAAGCCATAGAAAGAGAGATTGAAATCGAAACGCGTCTGCTCGCCGTCGGTGATCACCTCGAGTCCGGCTGCGACTTGATCATGAATTGCCGCGATCACGGCGTCGTCTTGCAACTCGGCAATATCCGCAGCGCCGAATTGTTCGAGGTGCTGGCTCGCAAACTCCAGCCAACTCGGAAAGGGATAGCTGCCGATAACGGTGGTGCGGAGGGGAGGATGAGGCATGGTCGATCCCGGTTGAGTTCAAAAATTATCGCGCGCACGTAGCGCAAGCTTCTAGCTTGTATGCGGGTGCAAGCTGGAAGCCTGCGCTACGGAAGAGAGGCATAAAAATTAATGGCTGGCAAAACGCGGGTTGGATTCAAAGAGTGTGATCGCGCAAGATCATTGCGACGCTGCAAACCCTCCAAAATAGAAAGCATTCTCCGTAGCATCGACGGCATAGCGGATGCGATCGAGAAATCCGTTCAAGCCGAGAAAGTTGGGATAGAGCCATTCTTCCTCGGGCGCCATGAACGGAACAAAGAAAGTCGCGTCAACGGTGAGATCCGTGCCGTTGGTGGCTTGTAAAGTGAGGTTGGCTCTGAGCAAGCGCCCGGTGCGGTTTTCTCCGCGAATCGTGAGGCTTGTAATTGGAGCTCCCTCCGATGCCGAAATTATATCCCATGCCTCCGCTAAATCCGGATTCAGCACACACCAGGGCGCGCCGGTGTCCACGATCATTTTCGTGGGAGAGTCGTTGCGGTTCTCCGGCTCAAGCGTCAGCACGATACGATTCTGTTGCTCCTCGCGCGGATAATGATCGTCATAATGCGTCGAGCCAGTCGCAAATCCGCAGGCGAAAAGCGGGTCGTCAAATTTAGCCATCAGGGCAGAACCTTTACGATAATGGTGCTAGCGTTTCTTTGCTCGCGTCCAATTTGTTCATGCAGCTCTTTGAGCTTGAGGGCGGCCCCGATGAGCTTGCCTTCCCGCACGGCAACCCATTGGCCTTTGTAGTGTGCCGAGTTCTGCTCAAACCAAAATTGTGTGGCTCTTAAACCTGCGGCGTTTCCGCTTGCTGGCCGTGTGCCGACCACGCGCGCCGGCGCTAGCACCGTGGCCCATTGCTCGATTCGTTTGTCGCTGGGAAAAAGATGCCGTCCTTCATAGGCAAGCTCGCGCGCCAAGAGCACCATATCCAAAGACAAACTCGCTTGAATAACGCGAATCAAATCATCTGGGCCTTGCGTTTTCCAATCCGCGAACTTCGCCAAACGGCTGATCGCGGCGCGATCTTCTTTTGCCGCGGCTTCTTCAATTGCGAGCAGCAATGGATTTCGTATATCGGCTGAAGCTTCGTCTTGGCGGGCGGTTTTGCGCTGCGCAGCCGGAGTCGTTGCAATGACTCCGGCCTCGGGATAGTTGAGAGACATTTGAGGCTCCATCAATTTTAACCAAAGCTGATTACGACGCGGCCAATCTAACAATCACCAAAGAAAAATCCAGCGAAATAATCTGCGGCCTCACAAGCCCAACTCAGTCATGGGCTATTCCATTCCCAGTGAAAGCATGCCCTAAAAGCAAAGCTTTGGGGTAAGCGGATACTGCCTTGCTTTATCAGCTTACTGAATTACGCGAGCGGCGCATGCTCGCGAAACCCATCATACAACTTGCTCAAGCGATACGCATGCTCGTCATACGCGGCTTCGAATACGGCATTGGATTTCTCCGCGCCGATGACGGACGAGGCGGTGAGCACTTTCGGCGGTTTGCCCGCGGCGGTCAAACGCGCGGCGACTTCGGCTTTGATCGCGTTCACAATCAAACAACCGCCGACCGTGGAGCCGGGCGCCACGGGAAATTCGAGGCCATCAACTTTCACCATTGCATCACCGACGGGCGCGCCGGTATCGAGCACGAGATCGGCATAATCCGAAAGCTTCTTGCCCGAAGGATGTTTGCTCGTGCTCGCTGCCGCGTGCTTCGTCGTGATGATGGCCACGACTTTTACGCCGCGTTGTTTGAACCCGGCTGCCATCTCGATCGGCACGGCATTGCAGCCACTCGAAGAAATTACGAGCGCGGAGTCTTTGGGCGAGAGCACGAAGTTGCGCAAGATTCTTTCCGCGAGGCCGCTGACGTTTTCGATGAACATGGCTTGCCGTTGTCCGTTCGCGCCGACCACGGGATTATGAAACGTCATCGATAGTTCGACAATGGGATTGAAGCCGGGAAACGAGCCATAACGCGGCCACATTTCTTCCACGAGAATGCGGCTATGGCCCGAGCCGAAGAGATGCACCATGCGGCCCGCGAGAATGGTTTCAGCAAACCATTCCGCGGCGCGATTGATCAACGCGTGCTGGCTTTCGACAATGGCGAGCAGCTCGCGGCATTTTTGGAGGTAAGCGAGAGCGGGTTGAGAGGATGAGGGCATAGGCTTTCATATTTTGCGCCGCCTTCTCTATTTGTCATTCAGAAGGAATCCTTTTGAGCGCCGGGCACAAAGTCCAATTGCAGGCTGATGCGAGTGCTTTAAAAAAATCTTCCAGAATGACAATGCGAGGAGGTGGCGTTTACTAAACGATGGGCCCTCTCAATCTTGTCATCCTGCAAGGAACTTCCCTCGCACTTGAGACAATGCCGAGCACGAGGGAAGGTTCTTACAGAATGACAATTCCAGAGGGGTTGGTTATTCCAGCGAGGAATTTTTATTTCCCATAACTCACGCGATACACGCAATTGCCGAAATCATCGGACACAAGCAGCGCGCCGTCGGGCATGACCATCACATCCACCGGGCGGCCCCAATATTTGTCTTCGATCAGCCAGCCCGAAATGAAGTGCTCATAGCTCGCGACGCGATTGTCCTGCAAACGCACGAGCGCGATGCGATAGCCTTGCGGCTGCGAGCGATTCCATGAGCCGTGCTGCGCGAGAAAAATTTGATTGCGATATTCTTCGGGAAAGGAGTTGCCGGTATAGAAACGCATGCCGAGCGGCGCAACATGCGCGGGCATTTCGAGCGCTGCCGGTTGAAACGCGGAAGCGGGCAATGAAGTTTTGAAAGTCGAATCCACGAGGCCTTTGCCGAAGCGATACGGAAAGCCAAAGTGCAAGCCCGCTTGCGGCGCGTGATTCAATTCCTCGGGCGGACGATCATCGCCCCATTCGTCGCGGCCGTTGTCCGTGAACCACAACTCTTTCGTCACGGGATGCCAATCGAAGCCCACGGTGTTGCGAATGCCGCGTGCAAAAATTTCGCGGCCCGTGCCGTCGACGTTGAGGCGGGTGATCGAAGCATACGGTTCGTCGCGCTCGCAGGTGTTGCACGGCGCGCCCACAGGCACGTACAATTTGCCGTCCGGGCCGAAGCGAATGAATTTCCAGCCGTGCCAAGTTTCGGTGGGATAGCTATCGTTGAGCACAACGGGCTGCGGCGGCTTGGCTAAATTTTTCTCAATAGCATCATAACGCAAGATGCGGTTGATCTCCGCGACATACAGCGCGCCGTTGCGAAACGCCACGCCGTTGGGCATGTTGAGATTTTCGGCAATGGTTAAAACTTCGTCGGCTTTGTGATCGCCGTTCTTATCCACGAGCGCATGCACTTTGCCGGGTGTGTATTGCTTGCCGTCTTTCTTGCTCACAAACGTGCCGACGAACACGGTGCCGTTCTCGCCCAATGCCAACGAGCGCGCGCCTTCGACGTTTTCCGCGTACAACTCAATCTTAAATCCCGCCGGTAACTTGAGGTGTTTGAGATAATCCTTGGTCACAACCGACATGGGATTATCGACTGCGGCAATCTCTTGCGCGCGACTTGTAGCCGCGAGCGTGAACAACGCGTAGAAAAGGCCGGCGAAAATTATTCTCGGTTTCAAATGAGCTTCTCCTTCACAGAGCGTGATAAAATACCCGTTGTGGTTTGGTTTGTAACTTCCCTTAAGCTGTCATTCAGGAGGAATCTTTTTAAGCACTGGCATTGCTGCCAGAACTGAAAAGGATTCCCTCTGAATGACACGATCTAGCGGCGATTACCGAGTTTGAAAATTAAAATTCATCGCAAATCTCGCGGCGCCGAAGGCACCGGCCCAATCTTCTAGCTGCGCGGGAAGAATTTGCACGCGCCGGCCGCCGGGTTGCCACTCGACATCATTTAGAAACTTTTCTAGTGGTTGAAATAAAGCCGCGCCCGCTTTGCTGATGCCGCCGCCGATGATGACGGCTTCGGGATCGAGAATGTTGATGAACGAGGCAATCGCGCAGGCGAGCGCGTAAATCGACTCGCTCCAAACTTGCGTTGCGTGTTGATCGCCGGCGAGGTGCGCGGCCATAAGTTTTTCGGTGGAAGCAAAGCGGCCCTGGCTCCGCGCGTGAATCGTGCAATCGCCGAGGAGCAATTCAATGCTGCCGGGCGTGTTCACGATGTCCTTTTCTCCGTTGAGGTTCAAACAAATGTGTCCGAGATGCCCCGCGCGCCCGAGCGCGCCCGTGAGCAATTTGCCGTGCGAAAGAATCGCGCCGCCGACTCCGGTGCCGAGCGTGAGCAAAATGGCGTGCGCAAAATTTTTCGCGGCGCCGAGCCAGTGTTCGCCGAGCAAGGCCGCGTGCGCGTCGTTCAACACTGTCACAGTTTGATCGCGCTGCAAGTAGTTCGTCCAATCGAGCTGCTCCAAGCCTTGCATGCGGCCGGGCATGAAGGCAATCGCGCGATGATCGCGCGTGGCCAAGCCGGGCGCGGCGAGGCCGAGCCATTTGGCCTGCGCCCCGCGCTCATGTTCAATGGTGGCGATGAGACTCTTCACATGCTCCGCCCAAACCGCGCGCGCATCATCGTGCGTGGCAATGCTGCGTTGTGCGATGACCTCGCCGCTTGCTGCCACACACACGAGTTTGATATTGGTGCCGCCGAGATCGAGGCCGAGGGCGAAGTCCATAGAGACGTGCACGTTGATTGGAATGATGAATCAAAAAAAATGAACCACGGATTTCACGGATTAGCACGGAAAGACGCCTCCAAAAAAATCCGTGAAAATCCGTGCAATCCGTGGTTCATGCCTTTGCTTCTGAGGTTGAAGTTTATCTCACAATCACAAGTTTGCGCCGCGCTTCGAATTTGCCGGCCTGCATGCGATAGAAATAAATTCCCGCAGCGACTTGATTACCCGCGGCATTGTGGCCGTCCCACTGCACGCGATGGAAGCCGGCTTCTTGCGCGCCGTCTTTGAGCGTGCGCACGAGTTGGCCGAGCATATCGTAAATGCGAATCGTCACGACACTCGGCTCCGGCAGCGCGTAGCGAATGGTCGTCGCAAAATTATTTTTGCCCGCGGCGCGCGCGAACGGGTTGGGATAATTTTGCTCCAAGGCAAAAGACTCCGGCAGCGCGCTAGCAACAAGCTCGACGAGCGCAAACGCTTCGCTCGCAAATGTGCCGTCGCCGCGCTCGAATTTGCCGAAGAGTTCGATTTCAACATTGTCCGCTTGCCGCCATGCTTTGAAACGCATGGGCGCGCCGGGCACAAAACCGCGCGCTTCTTCCGCGCTGATTTCCGTGCGCCATGCGGCAAGGCCCAACGCGCCGCTCTCGCTCCACACGCCCGCGCCAACCAACTCGCCCGCGCTCGTGAAAATGCCGATCTCATCTCCGGCTTGCAATGATGCGCCTTGCACCTTTGCTTCTTGCACAATGACGATGTAATTGTCATTGCCGTTTTGCAGGGCTTTGAAATGCTGCGTGGCAAAATTGGAAGTGACGCGCGCCGCCACAACTTTCGGCTGCGCGTTCGGCAAGCCGCCGAGCGGATAAACCAACGTGTCGGGCGCGCTGAGATAAACTTTATAACCTTCGCCGGGCTGCAGGTCGCCGAGCGTGTTGACGTTGCCGATGCTGGGAATATAAAATCCGCCGCCGAAATTCTTCGCGATGACGAGGCGATCTCGCAGCGAGACGAGCGCGAGCGGCGCGAATATGCGATTCGCAGGCAAGAAGCTGATGAAGTTCCATCCTGCTTGCAGCGCGATCGGCGTGAAGGGCGGCACCTCTTCGCCGGTGATGGCGATCGAATCCGGGCCGTCGAGATACACGCTGTAGCCCGCGAGCGGATCGAGATTTTGAATCGTGTTGAGCAGATTGGGAATGAACGCGCGGCCCGCGCCGTCTTTCATGATGCGCAATTGCTTTGTCTCCGCAAGCAACTCGGCGATGTCCGTGGAAGCGGGCTTCACATTAAAAGAAATCCAACTCCAATTCGATTGCACGCTCTTCTGCCGCGCGAACGTGGTGTTCGCTTCGAGCCGGGCAATGTGCGCCGAGTCCGCGGTGCCGAAGCGGCCGTCGCCGCGAATGTAAGTTGCGCTCGCGGGATAGTCGCGATCATTGCGGCTGCTGTCCCAAATGCGAAAGTACATCGGCTCGTTGGGCAGAAAGCCTTCAATGCGCGGCGTGTTGGGATCATCACCATAAACAATCATGCGGCCAACTTGCGTGCGTCGCCACACGAGTGCGCCCGCGATTTTTCCGCTCGAAGTGAAGACGCCGATCTCATCGCCGCTCGCGAGCGCTTCGCCGTTGATGCTTGCCGCGTCGATGACGACGGGATACTTCACGTTCGTAGTTTCGGGATCGGGAAAGTGGCGCGTCGAATCGTCAAGGGCGAGCACTTCGAGCGTGAGTTGCACCGCGACGCTCGGCTCGTCGAGATCGTTGCTCTCGATGCGCAACTCGGCGCGATAGGTTGAATCGGGCCGCAAGCCGCGGCCGCTGAAATGCACGGCGAGATCGAGCGTGCCGCCGCTGGTGAGCGAGCCGACTTTGGGCGAATACGAAAGCCAACTCGCGGGACGCTCGATTTGCACCGCGAGATTGTTTTTCACATACGTGGTGTTGAATGCGACTTCCACGCCGTCCGCGCCGTCGTGATTTTGAATGCCCACGGTGGCAAAGTTGTTCGGCGCGCCGACTTGCAGATATTGAAAACGAATATTGCCGCTGGCAAACAGGATCACTTGAAAAGTGAAGCGATCGCTGTTGCCCGCGCGCACCACGTTTTGCCATTGCACGATCAAGCGCTGGCCGTTGCTGTGATAATACACCGCGCCGGGCCGCGCATCGAGATCATCCCAAAACGGCGCGATCAAATCCGCAACGCTGCCGATGCTGGGAATGGGATTGTTGCTGAAAAAATTTGCCGCGCTCGTGAACGAGAGGAAGCCGTTGCTGCACACGCGAAATTTCGTGAACACGGAATCATAGAACGGAAACGCGAAGCCGATATTGAAGAAACCGATGTTGTCATCGTCGCCGAGATCGAGAATGCGCGCGCCCGTGGTTGAAATATCTTGCCACGCGAAAGCCGGGCCGCGCGGATCGTCGCTGTCGCGCCAGGTGTAGCCGAAGTTATCCGGGCCGCCGCGTCCAGTGGTCACCTCGCGACCGCGTCGCCAATCCATTTCTCCTTTATCAAAAAAAGCCGTGTAATATGCGACGGGATATTTTTGCAGAAGCGTTTGGGCAGATTGAAACTCCGGCGGGACGATGCGCAAGCGATAAAACAAATCGCCCACGCCGAGATTGTTGATCGTCACATTGCGCGTGGCTTCATCTTCTTCAAATAATTTTACACTGAGCGCCGTGGGCGCGACTTCGATATCCGAAGGCGCGAACACGTCGAGCAGCACGTCATCGACAAACCAATCGTCGCGGCCGGGCGCGCCGAGATTGCGAAAGCGCACGCGAAAATCGCGATGATAAGCCGGCGGCGGCAACACAATCTCGCGCCGCGTGAACACCGGCAAGCCGCCTTCGCTGCCAAGATGCCGCGCGAGTTCGATCCAATTGTTGAGCGCGTCGCGATATTCCAGCACGAGATCATCGCCGGGGTCCGGCTCTTCGCCGCCGCCGGTTTGCTCGAATTGATATTTGAGCGACACGGCATTTTCCGCGGAGAGATCGAGCGGCCGCGATTGCAACTCGCTGCCGCCTTGCAGATTCACCGCGAACGGTGCGCTCGGAATGTTCAATGCGACGTTGTTCACGAGCGTGCCGGAAACTTGCGGCCATTTGTTGGGATCAAGCGCGGCAACCGGAAATTCATCGGCAAACGGAATTTTGCCGGGCGTGATTTCAAGCACGCGCACGTCGTCGAGGTACCAATCATCGAACGGGCCTAGGGTGGCGATATTGCCGAAGCGCACGCGAAAGCTGCTGTGATACGCGTCGCGCGGAAGAAGCGCGGACTCCGCGGCAAAGCTCGTCATCGTAACGCCCGCGCCGGGCAACGCGAGCAACGGCAGCCACTCGCCGTCGAGGTTGTAATACTCCACAAAAAAATCATCGCCGGCCTCGGGCCGATTGCCGTTGCCGCCGCGCTCATAGGCGAATTGCAACACCACGTCGCGTTTGCGGCTAAGATTGATGGATTGCGAGGAAATGAGATCTCCGGATTGATCGGCGCCGTCGAAATTCACGGCGAAGGGCGCGCTCGGTTCATTGACGGCGTCGGTGTTGACGAGAGCTGGACCGGTGTTGCTCAACCAGCGCGTCACGTTGAGCGTGTTCGTGGAAAAATTTTCGAGGAAGGGAAGATCGGCAGCAAGGCCGAGCGAAGTGGTGGCGATGAATGCCGCATCACGCACGGTCGCATCTTTTGTTGAAATCGCATGCACGCGCACGGTATCGCGCACACCGCGACTGGCATTGTTCGGCACGTCGATCTGCACCACGAGCGCGAATTGACCGCCCGCTGCGATCGTGCTCGTGCTCGTCACTTTCGTGACCGTATCCGCGGCGAGCACGGTGACGGGCCAGAGATTGCCGGAGATGGAAAGATTGAATGTGTCCGCCTCGGCGCCGAGATTGGCCACGGTCATGAGATAATAAACCGGATGGCCGGCCGCGGCTTCGCGTTGAATTGGCGAGGGCGAAATGCGCACGCGGCCTTGCGTTGCGCGCTTCGCTGCAGCTTGGGCCGGATTATTGGGGGGGAATGCTAAAATGACGGAGAGCAAAACAGCGGCGACAACAACAAACGCGAGAGCGGAATGTAGCATGCCTCGATTCATCGGCATGGCGGCTCCCTCCTTCCTCAAACCACGTGAGCAACCAAAGACGTTTGATCAAATGCTGACCCGCATCAAATGATCACAGGGAAGGTTTGCGCCGCCGTCTTCTGAGTTCGCGCTCAAGACTCGGCCTGTCGATCAACCCTGCCACGCCCACATACTTCCTGCGAACCAGCTTCATTCGCCGCCCGTTCATAAAACAACCATGCCTGCGCATTTTTCAAGCGCGGTCAATATAAAGGGGGAGGCGAAAGAAATGCAAGGGCAATTTTGAAAGAGGAAAGGTGGGGAAGTAATTGGAACGGCTTGCACAGTTCGACTGCGCCAGGTTTTAAATTTTGGCCGCGAAAAACCCGAAATACGTTAAAAGTTTTTCGGGTGTTTCGCGGCATTCGTGGGCAAGGCTTTTAATCTGCCAAAGTAGAACCAATGAAGTTTGATTTTCAAAGTCCGTAATGCAACGCATTCCTCCGCGCCTGTCATTTCGCAGGAATCATTTTACGTGCCGAAGACAGTGCCCGGTGTTAAACAAGATTTCTGCGGATGACACGACGAGGCGGCTCGTGTCATTGCAGATTTTGACCGTCAAATTTCATAAAGCCTCATCCCGCTGTCGCACGCAAGCGCGGCGGGCCGAGTTTGGAAATCTCGTAGCCGTGCGGATACGTGCGATTGCGCATGTCGGTAAAAAAATGCGGCTGCTTGCGCGGAGGAAAGAAGCGCACGATCTTGCCGCGCAGTTTCAGCGCGAAACGCGCGAGCGGCGGCATGAAAGCGAACGGTCGCGGAAAGCCAAACGCTGCGAGCATGGGTTCGTTCAGCATGGCGTAAATGCCGTGTCGCACCATGGGCGCAAACAAACGCGGAAACCACGAGGCAAACAGATCGCGCGTCGCCGAGCCGACATTTTTGTTGGAATCAGCGTAACGGAATTTATCGCGCTCATAATTCCGATTGTATTGCTCGAACGCTTCGTAGCTCGGCGGAATGTCTTTGAGGCCCATGCGTTTGCCGATCTCGCGCCAAAAATAATACGCGGCCAATTTTTCCTGTTCACACAGTTTGCGCCAGCCGAACTTATCAATCCACCGAATCGGCTCATAAACAAAAGTCGAGAGCACGAAGAGATAATCTTCGTTGGAAATTTTGAAATGGCCGTGAATAAAGTTCATGCGCTCGAGCGCTTCACGTCCGCGACCGCCGTCATAGCCCGATTTACACATCTCCGCGACAATAAGCGAGGTGTCGTCATAACGTTGCTGCGTGCGCTGGCGAAACTCGCCGGTGCGGTCAAGCAGCGCCGAAATGCTCGGCACGCAGTACGTGCGATAGAGCGCAATCTCCAATGCGCGCACGGTGTCCCACGGAAACTCGTAGCCGGTCGAGAGGTGTTGAATCTTGACGTGATCGCGCTCGGGGTCGAGCTGTTGGATTTCGCGAAGTCGAGCGAAACGTTTCATCGACAAATCCTTTAAAGTGTTTTCAAAAACGCAATCAGTGCTTGGCGATCCTCGTCAGAAAGCGCCAGCCCAAACGGATGCCCCTCCACCGCGCGTATTTTCACACCATGCCCGCGAAAGCCGGTGGGCACGCAATCATTCTCCGTGCGCTCCGGCTCGAACCAATCTTCGAGCGTTGCGACGGAGCCGATAGGCTCCAACGGGACGCGCGCCCACACGTGACGCAGCGACGGCACTTTGTAATAACCAGTGCCGCCTTCGCGTTCGAATTTTTTTTGGCCGCGTGCTGCGAGGGTATCAAACTTATTCGGATTCGCCGCCTCGAAAGCCGTTTCCGGCGCTTGCTGTTTGAGCCATGCGATATAACCGGCAGGCTCTTTATCCGCGAAAAGCCTGGATATGTTGATTGGTGTCGGAGCAATGGCGGAAGCGCACGACTTTGCCGGCATCGTTGAAGCGCCAAACGTGCGCCTCATCTTGTTCCACAACCTTCTTGCCGGTTTTCTTCACCGCAAACGTGATATCTACCAGCGCGACCACAAGTTTTTCGCCTTCTAAAATTGCTTTGGGCGCGAAGCTGTGAATTTCAATCGCGGCCAAGCTTTCGAAAAATTTGGCGACTTCATTGCGCCCGTGCCGCGGTTCGAGCCACGGTACGCCGTGCGGCGCAGTGCCGTATTCCCACTCGACGTTTTCCTCACAGCGCGCAAGAATCGCGGGAAAATCGCCGCGGCCAAAGGCTTCATAAATTTCGTGGACGGTGTTTGCATGGTTGTTCATGATGGGCTCCTTGAGAGTGCTGTAGCAGTCACCTTGTGTTATTTGAAGCGCGTTTTATTTGCTCTCCACCTCGCGCAGAAAATCGCGCAGGGTTTGCACGTAGCGCTCCGGCTCGTCTTGCATCGCGAGGTGCGCGCTGTTTTCCAGCACGGCGAGTTTCGCGTTCGGCGTCAAGCTCTGATAATATGCGGCTGAGGCCGGCGTGGCTTCGTCAAAGCGGCCGCAGATGAACAAAACCGGCAGCGCCAACTCGCCGAGCCGATTGGTGCGATCATACGTTTTTAATGTGCCGGTGACATTAAACTCGTTCGGGCCCCACATCGTGGCGTAAACGGATTCGTTGGAATTTGCGAGTGTGCTGTCCACATCGCTACTCCACGGATTATTTTTAAGCAGCAGAAAACGCATGTAATATTCCATCGTCGCGCCTTTATATTCCGGCGCGTCGAGCGTGCCCGCCTGCTCGTGTTGCGCAAGCACGGCTTGCACCGAGTCGGGCAACGTGGCGCGCAAGCTATCGGCGTCGCGCTGCCAGCGCGGTATGCTCAACGCCGGGCCCGCGAGAATGGCGCTGCGCACGCCTTGCGGTTTGTTCAACATGTAATCGACGGCGAGCATCGAGCCCCACGAATGGAATGGCCGAAGAGATGCACTTCTTTTAATCCCAACGTTTGGCGAACGGCTGCGAGTTCCTCCAAAGAACGCTCGATAGTCCAGAGCGCAGTATCATTGGTGCGCGTCGAGCGGCCGCAGCCGAGTTGATCGTAAAAGATCACGGGCCGCTCGTCCGCCAGCGCCGCGAGCGGATTGAGATAATAACTCGTCGAACCCGGCCCGCCATGCACCAACAGCAACGGCGTCTTCGTGCCGCTGCCCACAATTTTATACCAAACCTTGCCGCCGTTTACGTCAATAAAACCTTCTCCGGGTTGCAAGCTTTTGGTGGCGCAGCTTGCAAGAACCCCGGCAATTATTACACACGAAAGAAGCGCTATCGCAGCTTGCGCGAGAACGTGTCGGTTAACCGTGCGCGCTAGCTTCAGAATTTTCTCCATATCATCTCCGCTAAAAGGCGTGATTTGAAGGCTGCGTTTTTTGTGCGCCGAGAGGCGGACTTAAACACGCCGGGCTTATAGCAACCATTGAACAACACCAGACAAGCCCGGCGTTATGACGTTTAGAAGCGCTGATTAAATAACTTTCCCATTTTCCTTGGCCGTCATTCCCGCAGTCTTTAAGCGGGAATCTATTTTTATGTGCTTGGATGCCCGATTAAAGCGCTCGGGCATGACAGGTCAAATGGGTAAGTTATAAAAACGGCGTTCCTTAGTGCTTCATGCCTTCCTGTCCCGGCTCGGGAATCATGCCGAGTTGCATCATCATTTTCATGTCGTCGTTCAAGCCCCAATGCTCCACGGCTTTGCCGTTCGCAAAGCGCACGATGTCGAAGCCTTTGACCTCGACTTTTTTGCCGGTCGCGGGCATGTCCGTCATCGCGCCGGTGTTGGTGCCGCGCATGGTCGTGTAAGCCCACACTTTGTCGCCTTTGGCAATCACATCCTCGACGGTGATTTGCATATCCGGAAAAGCCGCGCGGAACATCGTCATGGATTGGGTCACGCCCGCTTTATTCGGCGGCAAGCTGGGATCAGGCAGATAATGCTCGACAAAGTTATCCGCAACCAGCTCGTCGATGGCTTTCATGTTGCCCTTGTTCATCACTTCGGTATAAAAGCGTTTTAACGCCGCGATGTTTTTTTCCTCCTCGGGCGTGTTCGAAAAACCGAGCGCAAGCACGCCGAGTCCAAGCACCGCACACAATACCGCTAGGCTTCTTTTGCAACGGAACATTTGAAACTCCTGTTGTTGGAATGATCTGTCATCCTGCCCTGAACAGTGAAAGTTAAAACCGAGGCAGGTCGGTTTGGATTTCGAGAGTTACACCTCGGAGCATAATCGGTTGCACTACGGCCCCCTCATGCTGTCATTCAGCAGAAATCTTTTTAAGCGCTCGGCAGTATCTCCAGCGAGTACCTGAATTTTGCACTCGTGTTGCCGCCAACCTCCGCCTGATGCTGTAAGCA
>CAYNDW010000089.1:0-13510 GCA_964395375.1 uncultured Cytophagia bacterium | reverse complement strand
GCACTTGATCATTGCCTTTGCCCGTGCAGCCGTGGGCCACTGCGTCCGCGCCTTCTTTTTCCGCCACGAGCACTTGATGTTTGGCAATGATGGGCCGCGCGAACGAAGTGCCGAGCAAGTATTGGCCTTCATACACCGCGCCGGCTTTGAGTGTGGGATAAACAAACTCGCGCACGAACTCATCACGCAAGTCATCGACATAGAGTTTGCTCGCGCCGGTCTTCAGCGCTTTTTCTTCCAAGCCTTCCAGTTCTTCGCCCTGGCCGATGTCCGCGGTATAAGCGATCACTTCGCAGCCATAGTTTTCTTTCAACCACGGAATGATAATCGAAGTATCCAACCCGCCGGAATAGGCGAGCACGACTTTGCGAACTTTTTTTGCCATTGCTCCATCCTTTATTTTAAGCAAAACTATTTTGGGCAAAACCATTACGGCATTTTTATGCGACAAGATCTCTAACTGTCATTCCTTAGGAATCTTTTTAAGCACTGGAGATGTCGCCCAGAGAGTAAAAGGATTCCTTCTGAATGACATGAAAGAGAGAGGTCTCACCTCGTCCCCATCAACATCACCAGCAGCGCCTTCTGTGCATGCATGCGATTCTCCGCTTGCGTGAAAATGATCGAAGCCGGGCTTTCCATGACTTCGTGGGTCACCTCGTCGCCGCGATGCGCGGGTAAGCAGTGCATGAAGCGCGCGTCTTTGGCGGCGAGGCTCATCAACGCGCTATCCACAAGATACTTTTTGAAAATCTTTTTGCGTTGCTCGATCTCATGCTCCTTGCCCATGCTCGCCCACACGTCGGTATAAACCACGTGCGCGCCTTTCACCGCCTCGCGCGGATCGCGATAAATTTCCACGCGCCCGAGATTGACCGAGCGCGCGTAAGCTTGCACCTCCGCGTCCGGTTCATAGCCTTCGGGACACGCGATGCGAAACGTGAAGGGCAAACGCGTGCTCAAATTGATCCATGAATTAACGACGTTATTGCCGTCGCCGATATAGGCGACGATGAGGTCGTCGAGCGTGCGGCGATATTCCCAGATCGTGAACATGTCGCCGATCACTTGGCAGGGATGCAGCAGATCGGTGAGGCCGTTGACCACGGGCACGCTGGCGTAGCGCGCAAGCTCGATGATGTCCGCGTGCGCAAACATACGCGCCATGATGCCGTCCACATAACCGGAGATGACGCGGGCGACGTCGGAGAAGGCTTCGCGTTTTTCTAAGCCGATGTCGTCCGCGGGCAGATAGAGCGCGTGCCCGCCGAGTTGAAACATGCCGACTTCGAAAGAGATGCGCGTGCGCGTGGAGGGTTTGAGAAACACCATGCCGAGCGTTTGGTCTTTGAGATATTGATGCGCTTCGCCGCGCAGGTATTTCGCTTTCAGCTCTTTGGCCAACTCGAAGAGCGACCATACTTCATTGGTGGTGAGATCGGTGATACTGAGAAAATCTTTTTTCATGCGTTCCTTCCAGAGGTGAGTGCGGACAAATTTTCGCAAAGCAATTTATTTATTCTTTTCAGAAAAGCAAGCGGCCAGATGCGCTTCCGCAACGCGGAACTTGTTTTTGAGCGGCAAAGTTATAGCTTACATCTTGTGGGCAGGAGGCCTGCGCTCATTCTCGACAAACCATTTTCCAAATGAAGGCCTCTATGCTGCTCACACCTCGCTTCTTTCTTTTTCCCACCAAAAGCTTTTGCTCTTCTTTAAAAAAGATCGTCCCTCCGGTTTTGCTCTGCGGGCAAGCCTTTGCGTGGGCGCAATCAGACTCCACCCAAACCGCGGCGGATTCGCTCTTGCTCAAACAGTTGGAGCAGCAACTCGCCGCTGCTTCTCCTGCAACACCGCAAGCCGCGCCGCGCAACACGCCTTCAACCAATCCCAATATCAGCGTCATCGGCGATTTTCGCGCGAGCTATCTTTCTTCGGCGCGCCGCCATTTCGAAACGGAATTGCACGAGGCCGAAATCTCGCTGCAATCCGTGGTCGATCCTTATGCGCGCGCGGA
Organism: uncultured Cytophagia bacterium; assembly: GCA_964395375.1. Classification (GTDB taxonomy): domain Bacteria; phylum Zhuqueibacterota; class Zhuqueibacteria; order Zhuqueibacterales; family Zhuqueibacteraceae; genus JABWAN01. Next base: position 11,496 of record CAYNDW010000089.1, on the reverse strand, counting down.
TTTCTTCGTGGCGCTCGCGCGCAATGAAGAAAGCGGCGAGTTTGGCGTGGAATTGGAAGAAGCTTTTTTAACCACACAAACTCTGCCCGCGGGCTTGCAACTCAAGCTCGGAAAGTTTCGCGGCGCGTTCGGCAGGATCAACACGATTCATCCGCATGCCTTGCCGTACAATGACATTCCTTCAATGTATGCGAACTATCTCGGAGACGAGGGCTTGAATGACGAGGGCGCTTCGCTCAGTTGGCTCGTGCCCAATCCGTTGAACTTTTATCAAGAGCTGACTTTCGAAGTGACAAGCGGGCCGGGCGAGAGCGCGAGTTTTGCGCGGAGCACCGCGGACCGCTTTTTATATCTTGCCCATCTCAAAAATTTTTGGGAGCTCACGCCGAACGCGACTTTGGAGTTGGGCTTTAGCGGCGTGAACGGGCAAAATGATCTCGGCTTCAGCTCAACGATTGGCGGCCTCGATCTCACGTACAAATGGAAGCCGCTGCGCTTTAACACGTACCAATCTTTTGTGCTGCAAATCGAAGCGTTGTTGAGTTCAAAAAAAATCGCGGAAGGGCAACGGCTGCGCACGTGGGGGATGTATGCGCTTTCGACGTATCAAATCGGCAAGCGCTGGTTTTTCACCGGGCGGTTTGATTACGCCAACTTGCCCGACAACGCGACGCACGTCGAGCGCGCCTATTCCGGCACGCTCGGTTGGAACGCCACCGAGTTTCAAAAGGCAGAGGTGCAATTTAAAACCACGGACTCAAACGGGTTCGCGCGCGCGCATCAAATTTTACTGCGCTCCGTTTTCGTCATCGGCGCGCATGGGGCGCATGCGTATTGATTCGCCGGCGCAATGCGCGCTTGGAAGTATGCGGTTTCTAAGCGCCTCCTCGTCGAGGTCATTCTGCAAGAACCTTCCCTTGCACCCGGACCACCTCCATTTTGAGATGCTTGCCCGATGCGAGGGAAGGTTCTTGCAGAATGACATTTTGGGAGGCAGTTCATTCAAATGAAAAACACCGTCATCATCGCAAAGGAAATTCTCATGCAGGCCCGATTGCAACAGAAGCTTTTGCTCATCACGATTGCATGCCTATCTTTGAGTTGGCACTGCGCACACGCCAACAGCAAAGCGCGCGTGGTGACCTCGCTGCCCGATCTCAAAAGCATCGCGGAGTTTATCGGCGGCGACAAAGTGGAAGTGTTCGCGATTGCCACGGGCTATCAAAATCCGCACTTCGTGGATCCCAAGCCGAGCTACATCTTGAAGCTTACCAAAGCGGATTTGTTCGTGACCGTGGGCTTGGATTTGGAAACCGGCTGGGTGCCGCCGCTCTTGAACAGCGCGCGCAATGCGAAAATCAACAAAGGCGGACCGGGCTATGTGGACGCCTCGCTCAACGTGCCGCTCTTGCAAGTGCCCGCGAGCGTGAACCGCGCGGAGGGCGATATTCACATCTTCGGCAATCCGCATTACTGGCTCGATCCCGCGAACGGCAAGGTCATCGCGCAAAATATTTATGACGGCCTGGTGCGCGTTCGGCCGGAGGAGCAAGCGTACTTTCAACACAACCTGCAAGAATTTGATCGGCGTATTGACGCCAAGCTCAACGAATGGGTGACGGCGATGGCGCCATGCAAAGGCAGCAAGGTCATTGCGTATCACAATGAGTGGCCTTATTTCGAGCAACGCTTCGGTTTGATGATCGTGGATTTTTTGGAGCCGAAACCCGGCATTCCGCCGACACCTTCACAGTTGGTAAAAGTAATCGCCACGATGAAGCGCGAGCACATCAAAGTGATCATCAATTCGCCCTACTTCACTGCGCAATCCGCGGAGTTGGTGGCCACGAGTGTGGGCGGCAAAGTGGTGACGCTTGCCACCTCGGTCGAGGCCGAGGAAAAAATCAAAACGTATTTTGATCTTTTCGATTACAACGTCGCACAGATGCTCGCGGCGTTGCAGTAACCTCACGCGTTTTATGAGTTTTGATTTTCAAATTTGGCGGCCGCGCCTCCCTGAAACTGTCATTCAGCAGGAATCTTTTTCAGTTCTGGACTGCAACGCCGGCGCTTAAAAGGATTCCTCCTGAATGACAGGGCTCTTGGGAGAGCCTCCCAGTGCATTGCCAAAGTTGATCGTCAAAGGAAAAAATTGGAGCGCTCTGTGTTGCAATTCGATTTTTCAACGAAAGGTTCTTGGCAAAAAAACTTGCGCGCTTATGATAAAACCACGCTCGCGGTTTTAGTGCTCTTGCCCGTGCTTGCGCTGCTCGCCGGAAAATGGGATGCCATTACGTTGCGCTTCGGGTTGATTCATGCCGCGGCGATCGCGCTCATTCTCGCTTTGGCGCGCGCGGAAACGCGCTTGCCGCAAGGGCTGCGCTTCGTGCGTGATTGGTACCCGATCGTGCTCATTACTTTTTTCTTCAGCGAAGTCGGACGCGCGGTCAATGTGTTCTTCCCTTTTTGGCTGGAGCCGTATTTGATTCAAAGCGACTATGCGCTGTTTGGAATGCATGCTTATGAATATCTCGCGCCGCGCTTCACGCCGCTGCTGACCGAAGTGTTCGCGTTCGCGTATTGGGCCTATTATCCGATGATTCCGCTCGTTGCGGCGGCATTCTATTTCAGCAAAAAAGGCAACGCCGGCGGACTGACGCCAACCTTTGAACAAGTCATGAACCGCCTCTGCGCGATCTTGTATCTCTGCTACATTTGTCTGCTGCTGTTTCCTGCGCGCGGACCGCATCATGCACTGCAGGTCACGATCGCGGAACTGACTTCGGGCGGATTCTTTTTTAATTTCGTGCTCGCCGTGCAGCAGCGCAGCTCGATCATCGGCGCGGCTTTTCCCAGCGCGCACGCCGCCGCTGCTTGGACGATGTTGCTGGTCTTGCGCCATGATTTCAAAAAAACTTTTTGGGCGCTGCTGCCGTTAGTGCTCTTGCTCTCGCTTTCAACTTTCGTGCTGCAATATCATTATTGGGTGGACGCGGTGGCGGGAATGCTTTTGGCGTTCGTGTTGGAGGGCGGCATGACGTGGCATGAGAATAAACTGAAGCGTGCAGAACAAAAACGGAGTGGCGCCGCGCGGCCGCGAACGCGAGGGGTGCCAATAACACCTCCGCAGTGAATCGCCGGAAGTATGCGCGCGAGTAAAGCCGCAGTCAAATCGCGATGGAATATGGCTAAACTCAAAACGCCATGCCGGCGTTGAGATAAACCCGGCGTTGCCGATTTTCAAACCAACCGAGCGCAACGCCAACGGGGCCGAGCGGCGTATCCCAAGAAAGCGCGAAGCCCCACGCATGATGAAATTTTTTATACGACGCGTCGTCTTGATCATTCCACAATCCGCTGACTTCATAACGCGCGCTCAAATACGTGTCGAAAAGCGGGCGTTGGCGCAGTTGATACCGATAAGCCAAGCTGCCCAACACGAATTGCCTCCCGAGCAATTGCCGATCGCGCAAACCGAAAACCTGCTCCGGTCCGCCGAGGCGAAACTGTTCGCTGAACGGCGTGGTGCGGTCGGAAAAGCCGCCGAGGGTTTTGGCGCGCAGCGTGTGCGGCCCGAGCGTGTGGAAAGTCTCTAGCTGTCCGGAGAATTTAATGAACGATTCCGCCTCCGTTGCGGAGACTTGGCCATATTCATAACACAGATTCACATACCTGCCGCCGCGCGCAAACGGCAACCGGTCGCGGGTATCGACGACCGAGCTAACGGCCAGTGCCGTGAGCTTGGAAGTGCCCACTGGATAGCCTTCCCCATACAGCTTGCCCAAATGAATTTCTTCCCACCGCAGTTGCGCCGATAACGCTCCGAAGCGACGCACTTGTTGCCCCAGCGCCAAACGCACACCGCCGCGACGCTCCGAGAATTTGCCGAGCGTGCGATGCAATTCTTGCCGGTCATAAATAAAATCGTTTTGCACGCGATGATGGGCGTCGGCGGAAAACGTCAAAAAAGTTTTGAAGATGCGGTCCAAACGCCATGAAATTTTCGTTTCTTGTTCGCGCTTGCCCAGTCCGCCGCGCAGAAATAGCTTGCCGCCCGTGCCCCACACATTGTCATTGCCCAATTCGAGAAAGGCAAAGTTGCCGCGCTCGCTTTGGTAATGGTCGCCCACACGCACCAGGTTATAAGCTTTCTCTTCAACCTTAATTTGCACCCACACTCCGCCTTCGGCTTGCCGCAAGGGCGTCACCGCCACGTTTTCAAACAAGCCCGTGCTGTGAATGTTGTCGATGCCTTGGCGCGCGCGCTTGGAATTGAAAATTTCGCCGGGCCGCAATGCGAACTCGCGCAACACGACAATGTCCTGCGTGCGGCGCAAGCCTTCCAACGCGATGCGCGCCACCACACCTTCGTCGAAGGTGATGGTCAATACGCCGGTGGTCGAATCGAATTGCACGTGCTTAATTTCCACGAGCGCATAGCCGTCGCGGCGATAATGCTCGATCATCGCCGTGAGTTCGGCCTTGCCTTGATGATGATTAAACGGCGCGCCGCTTTGCGATTTCAGGCAGCGCAACAAAACCGAGTCCGGATAGATCGTGTTGCCGCGCAAGCGCACGGCGCGCAAGATCGGATTGCGGGTCAAAACATACGTGAGCGTATCGCGCTCGAGCCGGGCCGCGACGTGTTGATAGTCGCCGCTCGCGTATAAACTATCCAGTCGTTGCTGTATCCCGCGCGCCGTGACGGTGACGCGGCCGTTGTGCGCGGAGCGCGGCATAAAATCGGTCGCGCCGTTTTGCACGAGGACTTCATGCACGGCATAACGCGGCTCGGCTTCAATCTCGGATTCGCGCACGCGTTGCAGCATGCGCAATTGGGGAAGCTGCGCGCGCATGCGCGCGTAGCCCAGTTGCATCAACGAATCCAACTGGGTGAAATCCAGCGAGGTGCGCGGCAAATCTTCAAATGAAATCAAAATATCCGCGGCCGCGCGTTGGCGCGCGTTTTTTTCCTGCTGCATGATGGTGGTGACTTGATCCGCAAACTCCCACGGCGAAGACAAATGCTCCTGCGCCCGCAGGTTCGAGCTGGCGTCAACCGCAATCACGATCTCCAAACCGAAACGCCGCACAACGTCCACGGGAATGTTGTTCGCCACGCCGCCATCGACCAAGAGCATGCTTTCTTTTTCCACCGGCGAGATCAACAGCGGTAACGCCCCCGAGGCGCGAATGGCTTCGCTCAAATCGCCATGATCCAAAACGATTTCTTTGCCGGAATAAACATCCGTGGCAATCGCGCGGAACGGCATGCGCAACTGATCGAAACTGCCGCTCGCCCAATAATTCGCCTTCCACGTCAGCTCCGTCAAAATCGAATGCAGCTTTTGCCCGGCCGTGAGCGCGCGCGGAATGGCGGGTTGGAGGCCGTTGAAGCGCAATTGCAGCAGCGCCCGGTCGTGCTCCTGCTTTTGGCTCAATAACAGATTCTTGCGCGGCAGCGTGTCCTTCATGATATCCTCCCAAGCAATCTCATGCACAATCGCCCGCAGTTGCGACGCGGAATAGCCCGAAGCGTACATGCCGCCCACGAAGCTGCCCATGCTCGTGCCCGCAATGAAATCGATTTGAATATGCTCTTCTTCCAGCGCTTGCAACACGCCGATTTGCGCGAGGCAGCGCGCGCCGCCGCCGCTTAATGCCAAACCAATGCGCGGATGCGCCAGTTCGCGATAAGGCATGAAGTAATGCGGATTGCCGTGCAGCTTCCCGAGTTTGGGTTGAAAGAAGAGCGCCTGCTCTTGTCCGTGCAATGCCAGGCGGGAATGAAAAACGAGGAGAAGCATGAACCAACCAATGAAGCGGCGCGGCGAGGTGAGCTTGAACGACATGGATGAACGGGTTAAAATAAAATTGTGAATGGCTTTTCTAAGGAAGCTAAAAGTTGCTCTTCGGTTTTGAAGCCCAAAACTCAAAACCGCCCTGCGCGTAATCTATTTCACTTTCCTTTTCGATCTTAAACGAGGCCAGCAAGCTACGCAACTCTTCTCGGGCATAATACGCGTAAAACCGAACGCCCTGCAATAAATCCCGCGCCGGTTTTCCGCCGGAATAACCGGGAAGGGGCTTGCTCTCATAGCACTCTCCCACACCTTCTTTCATACTAAGGTAAAGGACTCCGCCGGCGTGAAGAATCTCAGAACAATCCGCCAGACAGATTTTAAACTCACTTTTGGTAAGATGATACAGACAAGCACTCGCCCAAATTCCGTCATATTTTTCAGCGAGACGTCCTATCTCTCTTATATCAAGTTGAAAGTATGAACCTGTCGGGTCCTGTTCCTGAGCCACACGCAACATGCGTTCCGACAAGTCAAACGCGTGAACTTCAAATCCGAAGGATTTTAAAAAACGCGCGTCGTGTCCTTCGCCACACCCCGGAACAAGAACTTTCCCTCCCGGCAACAATCTGCAAAAATATTGCATTGATTGTTCCTTGGCCGCGCGCCGTTCCAGAGTTTGAACGAGATGATAATTCCTTGCGATGGCATCATATGTTGCAATCGTTTTGGCGACGTGCTCGTTTGAAGTCATAACCAGCCTGTGGGCTTTGCGTGAAAAATCGGCCATGGCATAGTGAATCATTGAATGTCACGGTGCCCGCTCCTTAAAGCCTAAGAGCTTTGCTCGGCGGGCTTTTTTTGATTCGAGGAATTGAGCTGTTCTGCCAATGCCCCCAAATATTGCGCTTCAAAGGTTTCCCGATCTTTGACGAATGTTATCCAGTTTTTTAACTGATATTCCCGGACTTTGGCCACATTCAAAAAACCGGCAAATGCTTGCAGCAAGCTCAGAAGCACCAAGGCCATCATGGTCACGAAAAGAACCTTTTCATGAAATTCAACCGACCTCCAAAAAAGAATAAAAGAATGGTCGGGGCTGCCGAAATAAAAATATATCACTCCGATGCCCACCGCGACCGTGACCATCACAAATTGATGCACATAAAAAGACTTCAGATCGTAACCGGAAGCGTATCGGCCCAGGAATAATGAATTAGCAAATCGCGTAAACCACGGAATATTGGCTCGAACCCCGGCTTCGCTTCTATTCGCCATCAGCCAGGCATTTCTTTTCGTTCCCGACGCCTCAAACAGTTCCGGTAATTCAAAAGCAACGACGATATACGAGGCGATCCGCATGGCTTGCATGAACCAGATTGCACCCATTCGAGTCGTCACAAAGGCGATCATGATTGCGACGATTCCAATCACCAATTGCGTGTCTAATTGCGTCTCCACGCTGAACAGTGCGACCAAGAGACCGGCAATAGCCGCATATTGTCCCATCAGCAACTGCCGAAAGGAACTAAAGATCTCGGTCATTTCACTCCGAAGCTGCTCATAAACTGATTCATCGAGGCTGACTTTGGAAGTTGAGCGGCGACGGTTCTTTCTCATTTCTTCACCAAGAGATATTCGGAACGTGTTTGATTGAATATATTCCAGGAGCAACAGAGATGCAAGCCTCGCGTCAATTGACTTTCCACGCATGTGGTTGTATATTGCCTGCCGATGAAAACGACACCCACCTCCAAAACGCGCATGCTGGTGTTCACGAGTTTGTTCACAGCGCTCACCGTGGTCGGCGCACAGTTGCGTGTGCCGTTGCCGCCGGTGCCGTTGAGCTTGCAAGATTTTTTCGTTGTGCTCGCCGGCCTCATGCTCGGCCCGAAATATGGCGCGCTGAGTCAAGTGCTCTATCTCGTTTTGGGATTGGCGGGCTTGCCGGTTTTCGCCCAAGGCGGCGGCCCGGCTTATGTGCTGCAACCCACGTTTGGTTATTTGCTCGGCTTTCCGTTGGCGAGTTTTATCGCGGGCAAAATCATTCATCGCAACGCCGCGCGCGAAATATTTTTGCCGGCAGCAACTTGGCCGAGACTCGTGCTCGCATGCACGCTCGCCGTGTTTGCGTTGCTTATGCTAGGCGTGTTCTATCTTTGGCTCAACACGAATTGGATTGTCGGCAAAGAGCTGAAGCTCGTGCATGCGATCTACGTCGGCGCGATTGTTTTCCTGCCGACGCAAGCAATAAAAATTTTCGCCGCCGCGTTGCTCTATCGCGCTTTGCAACCGCGCTTAGCTTTGAACCTGAACGTTCGTAGTGACGCCTTCAGGCGTTTTAGTTGATCGGTATCAAACGCCTGAAGACGTCACTACAAGCGCGTTTTCGCCGTATTTTTTTTAAAGCAGCGAGACCTGATAACATGCCCTCGCCCAACCCAACTTATATCCTCGGCATCGACAGCGGCGGCACGGAAATGCGCGGCTGTTTGCTGCGCAACGACGGCCTCGTGCTTGCGCGCCAAACCGTGCCCTCGGCCAACTACAACAAGCTGCGCGGCGACATCGTGCATAGTGTGGTTGCGCTCGCGCAGTTGTTGTGTGAGCAAGCAAAAATTTCGCGCGAAGGCATTGCGCTCGCGGGCTTTTGCGCCACAGGAGTCGGCCGACTCGCGGACCGCCAACTTCTCACCGCGGCTTTGCAAGAAGCGCGGCTCGCGCAACAAATCGTCGTTGAAAGCGATGCGCTCGCCGCATTGACCGGCGCCTTCGCGGGCGAGCCGGGCATCATCGTCAGCGCCGGCACAGGCGCGATTGCGCACGCACGCACGCATGACGGAAAGATCGTGCGCGTCGGCGGCTGGGGCTATCTGCTCGGTGATGAAGGCAGCGGGTATTATCTCGCCAAACAAGCGCTCAATGCCGCGCTCAAAGATTGGGACGGTCGCGGCGCGCCGACGCAATTGCGCGCGATCTTTGAAAAACATTTCAACGTGGCGAGCATCGAGTTGATCATCACACAAATTTACGATCCCGCGTTTGATCGCGGCCGCGTCGCCGAACTCGCGCCGCTGGTTTTCGGCGCGGCAGAAGCGGGCGATCTCGTTGCGCAACATTTGGTGGAGCAAACCGGAAGCGCTTTGGGCGAATTAGTAGCCGCGGCGCTCAAACAGTTCGAAGCCGACGCGTTCGTTCCCCTCGCCCTGCTTGGAAAATTATTTCGCCGCGGCGCCGCGCTGCTCCCCGCCTTCTGTCAAATTTTGCAAGAGCAGCAAACGCGCTTGCAATTGGTCGCGCCGCGCTTCGACCCGGTGATTGGTTCAGCCTTGCTGGCGCTGCAAACAAGTGGGCGGCTTATTGAAATAAGCTTCTTGAATAATCTCGAGCATTGTAAAGCCTCCTCTGCATAAAATTTTCATTCTGGAAGAATCTTCCCTCTTATCAGGAACAGATCTCAAAACAAGATATCGTCCGAGCACGAGGGAAGGTGCTTACAGCATGACATTGCGGAGAAGAGCGAGGGCACTCAAAATTAAAAATCGCACAACCACCCATGCAGCGTTTGCTCGCTCTCACACAGAAAAAAGAAAAGCTCGTGCTCGGCCTCCTCTCCGGCACTTCGGCGGACGGCATCGACGCAGCTCTCGTTCGTATCATCGGCAGCCGCTGGGATTCGCAACTGCGTCTGCTTGCGTTTGAAACTTATCCCTATCCGCCCGAGTTACGCGAGCGCGTGCTCGCCGCCTCGTTGCCGGGGCAGGGCACAGTCGATGAGATTTGCCGTTTGAATGTCGCAGTGGGCGAATGCTTCGCGCAAGCCGCTTTGCAAATCATCGCGACCGCAAAGATTCAAACCAGCGAAGTCGATTTGATCGGCTCGCACGGCCAAACGATTCACCATCTGCCCTATGCCGAACCGATTGCGGGCGTGCCCTCGCGCGGCACATTGCAAATCGGCGAGCCGAGCGTGATTGCGAAGCGCACGGGCATCATCACCATTGCCGATTTTCGCGCCGCGGACATGGCGCTCGGCGGGCAAGGCGCGCCGCTCGTGCCGATTATGGACTATCTGCTCTTCTGCTCGAACACGCAAACGCGCGGCCTGCTCAACCTCGGCGGCATCGCGAATTTAACCCTCCTAACAAAGAGCGGCGTACTCGAAGAGGTGCTCGCGTTCGACACCGGCCCGGCGAATATGGTCGTCGACGGCTTGATGCAAAAGTTTTTCGGTTTGGTTTATGATAAAAACGGCGAAGCCGCAAGTCGTGGCAAAGTGCATCACGAGCTCTTGCAAAGCTTGCTTAAGCATCCTTACTTTTCGAAACCGATTCCGAAGAGCACGGGCCGTGAAGAGTTCGGCGCGGCGTTCGTTGCGCAGCTTTTGCTTGAAGCACAAACATATCATCTCGCGCACGAAGATATCATTGCCACGGCCACGGCGCTCACTGCGGAAAGCGTTGCGCGCGGCGCGAAGTTGCTGGAGCACAACTTGGGCGCGATCACAGAATTGATCGTTAGCGGCGGCGGCGCGCACAATCTCACGCTCATGGCGATGCTCCAAGAAAAATTTCCCGGCGCGAAAATTTCCACCACGGAGGAATACGGCGTGCCCAGCGACGCGAAAGAGGCCATGCTCTTTGCACTGCTCGCGAATGAAACGATTTCCGGCAACACTGGCAATGTGCCTTCGGTCACCGGCGCGCGCGAAGCGACGGTGTTGGGGAAGATCTGTTTGCCTTGATTGCGTTCGTAGTAACGCCTTCAGGCGTCAAATGCCGATGAACTGGCTCGGGCACCGCGTGCATCCGCCTTCTGTGACCAGTGCGAGCAGGACAACAGTGTTGGACAAAATTTGCTTTTGTAAGGAGCAAAATGATGAAGCGTGCGGCCAAACAATCCAAAGTGATTCGCGATCCTAAAATCCTCGGCGGTGCGCCCGTGATTGCCGGCACGCGCATTCCGGTACGTTTGATTCTCGATCATCTTGCTGAAGGCTATATGCCGCAAGAAATCATCTTCGAGTATCCGATTCTCTCACGCGCGGACATTAAAACGGCCATGCGCTTCCAGAGCAGTGGCTCAAATCGAAAATAGTAGATGAAGGCATGTCGCAATTTATACCACCTGCTCTAAAATGTCATTCTGGAAGAAACCTCCCTCGCGCTCGGTACATTTCTCAAATCAAGCTGGGTCTCGAGCACGAGGGAAGGTTCTTCCAGAATGACAACGCTAGAAGCGATGCCATAAATCAATCCTTCATGAGTAAGTTCGCTTTAGAATAAGAGTTTCATTACAAGACTATGACTCTCAATCTCTGCCTCTTCGAAGACGAGCGCTGCGCGCAATTCTATCCGCTCACGCTCACGCGCCCGGCGTTTGATCTGCGCTGCGGCATGACTTCGTTGCGCGAAAAGATTGCGCGGCAATTTGAGAACGCGCAGCTTTATCTGTTCTGCCGCGACTATCTCGCGGAGCAAGTGCGCGAGGCGAATCCCAATTGCCGCGTGAATCAAATGCCGAGCGCGCCGAGTTGGTTTGTGAATGCACGTTTTTTGTTTAGCGCGAAGCTTCCGGAAAATTCCGCGCACGAACTTCTGCTCAAACACAACGGTCAAACCGTCGCGGCTTTTATGAAACCCGAAAAGATCATGGCAATTTTCAAACAATATAAAGTTGATTATGTATTTGCCGG
>CAYNDW010000088.1:0-13569 GCA_964395375.1 uncultured Cytophagia bacterium | reverse complement strand
CGTCATCTCGGTGTACTCTTTCTTTTTGTGATTGACGTTGATAAACACTTCGCGATCCAAATCAACGATGTTGGAAGTGTTCAATTCGCCTTTATCGTCGCTGTGATCCGTGCGTTGTTGATTGCCTTGCACGTAGACCGTTTGCATCATGGGCTTGTTGCCGCCGCCCATTTTCATCATGGTGCCGAGAAAGCCGTGAAATTTGACGGTGGTGGACGAGACCTGTTTGACGCCGGGATTGGCCACTGCGGATACGGCGAGAGCCATAAGCAGCGCGGTGAGCGTAACAAACCTGGTTGCGGGGTTCATGTGGTGTTCTCCTAGTTTTTAAAAGTCCTAAAATGAGATGAGAGTTATGAATGAATCTTGGTTTGATATTCACGCAGGCCATTGCGCAATTGTGTGCGCAGAGGTTCTTGGTTATATTTTTCGACCAAGGAAATTATGCTTTGAGCATTGACCACGTCCCATTGACAGGCAACATGGTTTTGGAACTCAGTGATGGCCATGTCATAGTCGGCGCCGTTAAGGCGTCGGCGCAATCGTCTCAAATCCTCGGCTGTGTTTTCTATTTCGCTGATGCCGCAATTTCTCAGATACTGATAGATCCTTTCATGCGAGGGCGAATCTTTATCAAATTGAAAACCCAATTGGCGCGCTAAGGCCGTGCAACAATGATACGCCGCATAGTAGGCTCGGCTAACCGCGGAGCGCAAAGCAGGTTCATCGCGGATTTGCAGCAGCTTTTGCGCAGTATTGATGAAATTTTTCCCATCCATGAATCATACCAAGAGTAAACAGATTTTGTCTTGAGAATCACGCGGCACTTCCCTCAAGAAACGCTCTTGAAAGACGCGATATTGCCGTTCCCACTCCTCCAAGTCTTCACTCCCCAACTTCGCGCGAATCCCAATCCCATCCAAGCTGGGAATTTCCAGATCCGGGTCGAAGGTCAGTCTCAAGCTGCCGAGATCGTGGAACGACTCGCGCGTTATGCGTATTGTCTGCTCCAGCGGGGAAAGCAACTCATGCTTTTGCGCGAACAGCCAAACCTCGTCCGATGCTTCAAGACCTCCGATGCGATGAGGCAAAACCGCGGGCTTCCAACTTTTCGTTGAAGGTGTCGCAGTATAAGTCGCCAGCGAGTCGGAGATTTTTTCTGACTCGGGCGGTTTGGCTTCCGGGTATTCTTTTGTGTCCATTGTTCATCCCATTTCTAATTTTTTAGGCAGCCCACGAAAGACGCGAACCACACGAAAGTTGTTTTCGCGTGCCTCACATGTTTCGTGGGCTACGAAACTTCGAAACCGACTGGAAGCCTGCGCCACGTTCGCGCGCTCACTTCTTTTCGCGCACGAGATTGCCTTTGTCAAAGCCGCTGCCGGAAACCACTTTGCATTTCGAGGCTTTGCCTTTGCCGCCATAATTGTTGTCGGTCACCTCAATCATGCCAACTTCTTCTTCGGTTGCGCCAAGTGATTCGCCGGTGTCGGGATCAATCAATTCCTCGCCCACGCTAACCACTGTGAAAACGTCGCCTATTTTCACGCCGCCCTCTTTACCGGAATTAATGATCACGTCGCCGCCGGTGACCATCAAAACTTTTGCTTCCCATGCGCCGCCGCCGCTTTGTTCGTCGAGCAACTTCACAACCTCGTTGATGGCTTCGCGCGTGGCTTTGCCCACGAGCGTCTCATCGAACTGCGCTTCGGAATCGAAACGAATGGCGTCGGTATCAATGCTGATATCACCTTTCGATTTCTCCTTGCGCACGGTTTCGGCCATGAGAATTTCGGCGGTGGAGGTATTCACAAAACGCACGTCCACAGCCACAGTCGCGGATCTTTTGCCGAGCGCGCCGCCGATACCGATCTTTTTCAACGCGCCACCGGTCGAGAGTTTTTTATAACCAAACTCCGTGACCGCGCCCATGATTGCCAACTCGACGCCGAGAATTTTTCCGGCCTGCGCTGCAGTTTGCGGCGAGACCGCGCCGGACATGGCGAGACCCTGCTCTTGCAGAATCTTATCCATTTGCGCACGTTCGATTACGGTATACTTTCCGCTTTTAACCAGTGTCGTCGTTAGCATCTCCGACATGCCATCACCCACGGGCTGGCCATTCCACCAACTCCAATGATGATCGGTTTTGTCTTCGAATACAAAAACCGCGACGCGTTTTTTCTTGCCGGTCTTCTCTTGCGCATTCGCCGTGATTGCCGCGGCGAGCAATTGCATTACGACTAGGCAAAAACAAAGGGCTAGCGTTCGTAGCTTCATGGGTTCCTCTTTTTTAAAAAAAATTATTCGACAAAACGTTCATGAGATTAATTGCGGTTAGAATCGGGGGGCGCGCTCACCTCTTCAGTTTTCGCTGCCGGTGTTGCGATTTTAATATCGACGCGATTGGCGACGACATTGGTGACTTGCACGGTGAAGATTTCGAGGTTCTTATGCGAAAGCTCGCGCGCCAATTGCGAGGCCGTGCCGAGAATCTTTACGTCGAGCACGGCAAAGCCGCCGGCATTGCTGCGTTCATAAATATTTTTCACGCCGCGCAGATAGTGCTTCATCGTGCTCACGAACTTTTGCAACTCGGCGTAATCTTTCTGCCCGCGCACTTGCACGGTGATACTGTTCTCGTTATAAAAATTTTTCTGCGCTTCAGCGATGACTTTGCCGATAATCGTTTCTCCCCCCTTTTTCGCGGCCTTTTCAATCGCCATCGTGCCGCCGGTGAACTCGTCAATGTGCGGGTGCGCGGCATGCTCGCTCGCCGTTGCGACAATACGCGCATCGCCCGCACGCACGACGCGCACGGTGATATTGGCCTGGCAAGATTTCATGCCGCCGAGGTTGATGTTCGTCGTCGCCATTTTCGCAATGGCTTTGCCGGTGACGATCAATTCCGCCTGCTGCGCTGCGGCAATGGCCGCGGCTTGCTTGGCATCTCCTTCCAAGGCGGCCAATATTGCGTCGTGATCTTGATTCGCTTTGGCTTGTCCGGGGTCGATGACTTCGAACCCTTTGCTGCGAAACGCGTCGATAATCGCGGTCTCCGCGGAGGTCATATCGACTTCGAAGTAACGCAAGCGATCGGTGTCGCCAATGTTCTGCTCGGCGATCAGCACCATCACGCGCGGGTTTTCTTTGTCGAGCAATTCGGCGAGCGCATTATCGTCGCCTTTAAGATCGTTCAAGTTTACCAGCGCGCGCATCTCGACTTCGTACGTGCCGTACTTGCCTGCGCCTTCGCGCACAATGTCGTACTTCGTAACGTAGCCGGAAGACCACGAAAGAATACGATCTTCGACCAGTTGAAAATTTTTCACCAACGTTTCGGATTTGATGTTCGTGCCCAGCGCTTGCTGCACGGCTTTGCGCATGGCATCATCAATCGCTTTGTCGCGCGCCGCAGAAACGTCGCCGGCGAGAATCGATCCCAATCCGGTCACGGTGATTTCGACGCCGCCGGGCTTTGCGGTTTGCGCATGGCTTTGCGGAAGCCATAACAACAAGAGCGCGATGACGAGGATTCGTCTAATGCCTTTAAGAGTTGACACGGGATTCTCCCTCTCAAAAAAACTTTCAAAAGTCATTTGGATTGAAGTGTTCCCCAGTGAAATTGTCATTCAGAAGGAATCCTTTTTAGGGCTTGAGACGAACTTCAGAGGCTTGATCCCAGCGCTAAAAAGGATTCCTTCTGAATGACAGGTGCAGGAGCTTAGAACGTCATGCGTAGCGCGTTTTGAAAATCGCGGATGATGAGCAACGCATCCGCACCGGAGATTGTGCCTTCAGGTTTGAACGCGCCCGAGAGTTTGTCAGCAGACATGATGCCGCGATCGACCATCAACGCCACGGCATTGTAAGAGAAATGGTCGCTGCGCAAATCGGGAAAGCGCGATTGCCCGCCGATGTACTTTGTGGCGAGCGTTTGGTCGCCGGTAGCCGCGATCAAAATGCCTTCCATGGTCTTTGCATAATTCACGCGCGTGATTTTTTCATCGGGATAGAATTTGTGATCGGGGAACGCTTCGATCGCGCCGAGGCGCATAATGTCTGCGATCCAATTCTTGGCCCAATGCGCGGCAATATCCGTGGCCGCAGCCATCTGTTCGGCTTTAGGTTGTTCCATCTTCGTCGGATCAGTCGGCGCTTTGAAGTCGGTGTTATACGCCGGCTGCTTCTTCTTTTTATAAACCTCTTCGAGCTTCAACTCTTCGAGCAGGAGCACGGCCAAATCGGCGCGGTCGATTTCAGGAATGAGCGCGATCTTCATGCCGACTTTGGTGCCAGGCGCGGCGCGCTGAATCTTTTGCATCGTCGCGTATTCCGCATCCGCCTTGCCCGCGAACTCGCCCTTCTTCGCGATCACTTGGCTGTATGCTTCCGCGGCCGGGCCGAATTGATAGCCGAACTTGTACGCTTCTGCTTTGTAGAAATATGCCTTGTCGCTCGCGGGATTGAGCTTGATCGCGCGGTCAAATTCATTCACCGCATCTTTCACCCACTCATCGCCTTCTTTCATGCGCAGGGTGATGATGCGGCCTTTGATCACGCGCGCATCATAGGACTTGTCGTTCTTGCCGAGCGCTTGATTCACCGCTTCGAGCGCCTTGTCATAATTTTTTTGATAAGCGAGCGCGAGGCCCATGCCCGCATAGGCTTCGGGATAATTGGGATCAAGCGCTTTGGCGCGATCAAATTCCTGCACGGCTTTCGCAATGTTGCCGCGATCCAGTTCGCGCATGCCTTGACTGTAATGATTGTCTGCGGTGTCCAATACCGATTCTTGTTTCAATGCTTTGGAGCCGCAGCCGAGCGCGAGCGCGAGCGCGACTGTCAAAGCGGCCAGCAAATACAGCAGAGATTTTTTTTTCATAAACAAATCCTTCTATTCTTCTGTTCAGAAAAATTTCACACATCTGCGCCAAGTCATTCAGGAGGGTTCTTTTCTTATCCAAAGCAATGTGCTTATGCTTAAAAGATTCCTGTTGAATGACAATCATGCTTAGCGCTTTAATTCACCACAAAAACGACTTTGCATTGCGTCATAAAGCTTTGATCGGCGAGGGCTTTTTTCAAAGCCGCAGCGTCGGCGTTGGAAATGACCAAGTCCGCTTTGTTATTGCCCACGGCTTTGATCGCGTTGACGACCATCGCGTTCGGCGCGACGCGTTTGTTGGTGCGCGCTTCCGCAATGTCTTTGGAATAGCCCACCATGCCTTGCTGCACGGCCCAATCGCGATCCACGATCTTCGAGCCATAGACTTCGTTGCCGTCTTCATCAAAAATCTTCGGGGCCATGGCTGGCACCACGCCGAGGCCTTTGGCATTAACGACCAAACCCGTGATCACACCGGCGGGCACGCTCGGCGCGCCTTGGCCACCAACCGGCGGATATCCTGCTTGCGGATTGCCCATTTGCTGAAACACTTGGCCCGGCGGCAACACGACATTCGAAATGCCCGCGAGCGGAATTTCGACTTCAACCTCGACGGACATATCGCTCATATAGCGCGTATCCACAATCGTGAAGCCTTGCACGAAACCCGAAACGCGCGAGCGAATTTCATCACTCACGAGCATCGCGTTATTCACCAGCGTTTCGGCATCAATGGTCGTGCCTTTCACAGTTTGAATCAAATTGCGCAGCGCGATTTGTTTGGCGGCTTCCAAAGCGCTCGCGCGTTGCGCGCCCGGCGGCAAATCCGGATTGGGCCCGGCGATGCCCGTTGCGCGAATTTTGCGTTGCGACCAATCCACCGCGCCGTTGTCGCCGACTTGTTGGACCACTTGTGCCAAGGCGTTTTGCACGAACATGAGGGCGACGACGACCGCGCCGAATAGCCGAACCAGAGCCGTGCTCTTCGTCATAATACGATCTCCTTTTCTGAAAACGGTGTGTTGAAAATAGGCAGATAACAAAACGGGAAATGCAGTGATTCGAATGAGAAGGGTTGCCGTGAGGTGGGAAAATTTACTGAAACGATGATTCAACGCATGGTCCTTGCGCAAGAAAGCCAGTCGCATATTTCGCCGACGCAATGCCCGTAAAAAAACGACGCCGACCGGATTACGTTGCATCGAGGCTCGGGTCGGCGCGGGCAGGCTAAAGTTCATGTCCATAATTGAGAGCGAATGACGGGGGTCGAACCCGCGACACCCGGCTTGGGAAGCCGGTGCTCTACCAACTGAGCTACATTCGCTGATCAACGCGATTCTCCTAACTCAAAAGACGGGGCTAAAATAAGCTTCCTGCCTAAAAAGTCAAGGAAAAATTCGATGGTCAAAAAGCAATATCTTGTTTTTCTCAAAAAAAAGTCTTATTTTTGTACTGCTAAATTCAGACAGTAAATTTGTTTTTGGTCTAATCATAACCTCCGAGCCTCGGAAGGAGCACAACACTCCATGAGTGACACCTCAGCAGATCGCCTCGTCGGGCAAGAAATTGAAACCAAATGTGGTAAATGTAAAGCGGAAACTTTGCACACAATCACGAGCGTGAAAGAAGGCAAAATTGCAAAAGTGATGTGTAACTTATGCAACAGCTATCACCTGTACCGCGCAAAGAAAGAAAAAGTAGTTAAAGTTAAAGCCGCGGGAACGAAGGCGCCGCGCACCACCCGTCGGGGCAGAATGAGTTGGGACAATCTCATTCTAGAAGTCCAAGAAAAAGAGGTCACCGATTATGCAACTGCCTCGGACTTCCGCGAGATTCGGGCGATTCGGCACAAAAACTTCGGCATCGGCATCATTACCAAAGTGCACAATGCTTATCGCATCGAAGTCGTGTTCAAAGAAGGAACAAAATTACTCGGCCAAAACATTGCCGCGGATGCGTTCGAAGGCGCGGCGGCATAATCACCTCGGCAATCATGAGAGAATGATATAGAAGAACAGAAAGGATAACTATGTTGGTGGAGTTCCGCGTTTTGCCCGTGGGAACCGGTGAAGAAACCAAAGAGCTGGTTGCCAAAACCGTGGCGATCATTGAGAAGAGCGAGTTGGATTATCAACTCACCGCGATGGGCACGCTGCTCGAAGGGCAATGGGAAGAGGTGATGTTCGTGATTCAAAAGTGCCACGAGGAAGTCAAGAAGTTCGCCGAGCGCGTGGTCACGGAAATCGTGATCGACGACCGCAAAGATTTGAACGGTCGGCTGAAAGGCAACGTGCTGGAAGTGGAATACGTGTTGGGGAAAAATTTGAAGACGGGCGGGTTGACGTGAGAACACAAAAGGCCTGCGTCAAAAATAAAAAACCAAGGCTACCTGTGAATTAGAAATTTCCGTTCTGGATGATGACAATGCAAAATTCGATTCCGACGCCATTGCTTGATGCGGCAAAAAAGGGAAAATGTATTTTGTTTGTGGGGTCAGGGCTCTCAGTTGCAGCGGGATTGCCCAACTGGAAAACGCTAATAGCCAAGCTCATCGACGAGGTGGCAAAGAATTTCCCGGAGCAAGTGCGTGATATCAAATCTTACGTCAAAACCGGCGACCTCCTCACACTGGCAGAGTTCGCGCGCTCCAAGTTAAGCGCGCATGAATATGCAACCTTTCTCAGCCGCATTTTCGACCAGCCGATTCCACCGCATCGGGTTCATAAGCTTATTGCCCGAACGGCTTATCGTGCGATTATCACGACAAACTACGATCGGCTTCTCGAAACGGCAATTACGTTCGAAAAAGGACGCCCGCCAAATGCATTCACCTCCGATTCTATTTCTTCTTTGGCAAGGGCGCTTTCATCGCCTGACTTATTTCTATTTAAGCTGCACGGCGATACAGCTTCACCGGAAACAATTATCTTGACCGCGCAAGATTACGATCGTTTGACGCTTCGCAGCCTGCACGTGAGGAGCTTTCTGCAGTCGGTCTTTTTGAACTACACCATTTTTTTCGTGGGATACAGTCTCAGCGATCCGGATTTTCAACTCGTTTTGAAAGAGCTGACTGCGATTTTTCAAGGCTATACTCCGCAGCACTACGCGCTGATTCCCAATCAGCAAGAATTCACCACCGAGTACCTGAAAAAAAGCATGAACATTCAAGCGATGATATACGAGCCGCAAAACGGGCATGCTCAGGTGGAAAAAGTTTTGAGCATTCTGCAAAAAGCTGCGCCCCTTGGGAAGCGCGCTTCTATTAAACGTGCCCTCGTACGGCAAAGCCTTTCTGTTTAATGCCGCCGAATGCGAGACTTAAAACAATCCATGAAGCAACGATTCCTTTGCCAAGCTTGACCATGAGAACCACGATTGTAATACCCAACACTTTGCATCGTTCTATCGAACGTTTTTTAGCGCAAACGGATTTTTCGAAAAGCGTTTTTTTTTTACATGCGGCCAAACAGTTCATTAAGCAGCGCGCGAACGCCAAAACCTTAGAAGCGCTGAATAAGGTCTACTCGGAAAATCCGGCTTCTGGAAAAGACGATACGTACAAACTGGTGCTTCGGGCTATGGCTCGAAAGGGTCCGGGGGAATGACCGTCGATAAATTCATGCTGCAAGAACGGATCGGCAAGCTTTCCAAAACGCGCATCCAAGAAATCATTGACGGCATCCATCTCGTCGTCAATCCCACCCTATAGTTTTTATAGCGACAAATACTCGAATCTCTAATACCTCTTTATCAAAGCCAATCAAGAGGAGTTTTAATATGCTTTTCGATCTCGATATGATTCAGCGTATGTATGCCGGTCTATCCGATAAAATTGCCGCGGCGCGCAAGCTTTATGGCCGTCCGCTGACTTTGACGGAAAAAATTCTCTGCGCGCATTTCTCCGAACTGCCCAAAGAAATCCCCGGCCGCAAGAAAACTTATGTGAATCTTACCCCCGATCGCGTGGCCATGCAGGATGCCACGGCGCAGATGGCGCTGCTGCAATTCATGAGCGCGGGCCTGCCCAAAACCGTTGTCCCTTCCACGGTGCATTGCGATCATCTCATTCAAGCCAAGCTCGGCGCACATCCCGATCTCGCCCGCGCGCGCGATGAGAATAAAGAAGTGTATGACTTCCTCGCAAGCGTTTCGCAAAAGTACGGTATCGGTTTTTGGAAGCCCGGCGCGGGCATCATTCATCAAGTCGTGCTCGAAAATTATGCCTTCCCCTGCGGCTTGATGATCGGCACGGATTCGCACACGCCGAACGCAGGCGGCCTCGGCATGATTGCAATCGGCGTCGGCGGCGCGGATGCCGTTGATGTCATGGCCGGCATTCCGTGGGAACTCAAATGGCCCGGCATCGTCGGCGTGCACCTCAAAGGCAAGTTGAACGGTTGGACTTCGGCGAAAGATGTCATTCTCCGACTCGCAGGCATTCTCACCGTGAAAGGCGGCACGAATAACATCATCGAATATTTCGGCGAAGGTGCGGCTGCGATTAGCGCGACCGGCAAAGCCACGGCGACCAACATGGGCGCGGAGATCGGCGCGACCACTTCGATCTTTCCCTACGACTCGCGCATGGAAACGTATCTCATCGCCACCGAGCGCGCGGAAGTTGCCAAAGCCGCGAATCGCGTAGCCGAGCATCTCGTGGCTGATCCCGAAGTGTTGCAGTCGCCGGAGAAGTATTATGATCAAATCGTCGAGATTGATCTATCCACTTTGGAGCCGTATGTCAACGGCCCGCTCACGCCCGACCTCGCGCGACCGGTTTCACAGCTCGCCGCGGAGGCGAAGCAGAATGATTATCCCGATGAAATCAAAGTTGCCCTCATTGGTAGTTGCACCAACTCTTCTTATGAAGACATCGAGCGCGCGACGAGCGTGGCGAAACAAGCGCTCGCGAAAGGTTTGAAAGTGAAATCGAAATTCACCATCACGCCCGGCTCGGAACAGATTCGCGCCACCATCGAGCGCGACGGACAATTGCAAACGCTAACCGAGGTTGGCGGGAAAGTTCTCGCCAATGCCTGCGGCCCTTGCATCGGCATGTGGAGCCGCGATGACGTTCAACACGGCGAGCGCAACACGATCATCAATTCGTACAATAGAAATTTTGCCAAACGTAACGACGACAATCCCAATACGCTCGCATTCGTTGCGAGTCCAGAGATTGTGACAGCGTATGCCCTCGCGGGACGTTTGAGTTTCAATCCGCTCACCGACACGCTCGTAAATGAAAAAGGCGAGCACGTCAAACTTGAGCCGCCCACAGGAGTCGAATTGCCGCCGCGCGGTTTTGATCCCGGAGATTTTGGTTATGTCGCCCCCGCAGCCGATAGCTCCAAAGTGCAAGTCGCAATCGATCCGAAAAGTGATCGCTTGCAAGCCCTCTCCCCTTTCATCGCTTGGGAAGGCAAGGATTTGATGGACATGCCCGTGCTCGTGAAAGCGCAAGGCAAGTGCACGACCGATCATATTTCGCCCGCGGGCAAATGGCTGAAGTATCGCGGCCATCTCGACAACATTTCGAACAATCTCTTCAGCGGCGCGATCAACGCGTTCAGCGGCGAGGCCGGCAAAGGCAAAAACATTTTTTCTGGTGAAGTAAAGACGTATGCCGAAGTCGCGCGCGAATACAAAACCATGATGTCATCCCCTCAGCCCTCAGCCCTCGGCCCTCAGCGATTGGCGGGCTGGATTGCCATCGGCGATGAAAACTACGGCGAAGGCTCGTCGCGCGAGCACGCTGCGATGGAGCCGCGTTGGCTCGGCGCGCGCGCGGTGATCACGCGCAGCTTCGCGCGCATTCATGAAACCAATCTCAAAAAGCAAGGCATTCTCCCGCTCACGTTTGCAAACCCGGCAGATTACGATCTAATTCGCGAAGATGATTTGCTTTCGATTATCGGCCTCACCGAGTTCGCGTCCGGCAAGCCCCTGAAACTCATCATCAAACATCGCGACGGCTCGCAGCACGAGTGCGCGCTCAATCACTCCTTCAATGAAACCGCCATCGGCTGGTTCAAAGCCGGCAGCGCGCTGAATTTGATTGGGCGATTAGAGAAATAGAAATACACACTGAATCTGAGGCTTCAAAGAATGAACCCAGCAACCCTGCAAAAGCAATATGTGGTTGATGAAAAGGGAAACCAGATTGGCGTCATTTTGCCGATGGCTGACTATCTATTGATCGAGCCTTTGCTTCGCCGGCAAGTACAGGCGCATGAATCAGCCAAAGAGCGCAGGATAAAAAAACTGCAAAGAGCGGCTGAGATCATGAAGGAAGAATACGCCAATGATAAAGAACTGACGATATTCACTGTGCTGGACAGCGAAGCTGTTGTCGAATGAGATACGGTGAAATCTGGTCGATAAATCTCGGTCCGACGGTCGGTGATGAGATACAAAAAACTCGCCCAGCCGTCATCTTGAGTGATGATTTAGTCGGCACTCGCGCGCTCAAAGTTATAGTTCCATTCACCGATTAGAAGGAACGTTATTCCGAAGTTGCTTGGGTGGCGCGAATCGAACCGACCACGGAAAATTGTCTACTGAAGACCTCTGCCGCAGATACGTTTCAAGTACGTTCGGTCTCCCAAACTCGTTTCGTTCGAAGGCTTGGCAAGCTGAATGATTCTGATCTTCTCGCCGTTCATAGGGCAATTGCCTTTGTTTTTAATCTCGAAGTGCCGCTGGATATTTGAATTTTTTCAAGATTAGCCTCTCCCCTTCCGCGCTTCGCGCATTGGTCGCTATTATTAACTCGAACCGCCGCACGGCGTTCATTCAAATTTCATCACTCTGAAATTGTTTATCACGGCGCATTTGATTTAGGAGGATTGCTCGCATGAGTGCCGATATTACTTCCGTTTTAAAAGAGACTCGTCTTTTCCATCCCCCCACAGATTTTGCCCAGCGCGCACACGTCAAAAACCTCGCGGAATATGAAAGCCAGTATCGCCGCTCCATCGACGATCCCGAAGGTTTTTGGGCCGAGCATGCGCAGAACCTGCACTGGTTCAAGACATGGGACAAAGTTTTGGAGTGGCAAGAGCCTTTCGCCAAATGGTTCGTCGGCGCGAAAACGAATCTCTCCTACAATTGTTTGGATCGACATCTCACCACTTGGCGCAAAAACAAAGCGGCGATCATTTGGGAAGGCGAACCGGGGGATTCGCGCGTGCTCACGTATCAAGAGTTGCATCGCGAAGTTTGCAAGTTTGCCAACGTGCTCAAATCGCTCGGCATCAAGTCGGGCGATCGCATCATTATCTACATGCCGCAAGTGCCCGAGGCCGCGATTGCCATGCTCGCATGCGCTCGCATCGGCGCGCCGCATTCGGTCGTGTTCGGCGGCTTCAGCGCGGAGGCTTTAAAAGATCGCATCAATGATTGCCAAGCCTCGCTCGTGATCACTGCGGATGGCGGCTATCGTCGCGGCAATGTGATTGAATTGAAGAAAGCCGTGGATGACGCGCTCGCGCACACGCCTTCGATCAAAAACGTCGTGGTGCTGCAACGCGCAAAGAATGCCGTCACCATGCAAAGCGGTCGCGATCATTGGTATCACGAATTGATGGCGAACGCTTGTGCGAATTGCCCGGCGGAAGAATTGGACGCCGAGCATCCGCTCTTCATTCTCTACACCTCCGGCACGACGGGCAAGCCCAAAGGCATTTTGCACACGACCGGCGGCTACATGGTCGGCACCAATCTCACTTCGCGGCTTGTGTTTGATTTAAAAGATGAAGACACGTATTGGTGCACTGCGGACATCGGCTGGGTCACGGGCCACTCGTACATCGTTTACGGCCCATTGAGCAACGGCGCAACCTCGCTCATGTATGAAGGCGCGCCGAATTTTCCAGAGCCGGATCGTTTGTGGGCCATCGTGGAAAAGTATCGCGTGAATGTCTTCTACACCGCGCCCACTGCGATTCGCGCATTCACCAAATGGGGCGAGCAATGGCCCAAGAAACATGATCTCTCTTCATTGCGTTTGCTCGGCACGGTCGGCGAGCCGATCAATCCCGAGGCGTGGATGTGGTATCACGAAATTATCGGCGGCGCGCGTTGCCCGATTGTTGACACATGGTGGCAAACGGAAACCGGCGCGATCATGATTACGCCGTTGCCCGGCGCGATTGCAACGAAGCCTGGTTCCGGCACGCGCCCGTTCTTCGGCGTGCTTCCTGAAATCGTCACGCGCGAAGGCCAACCCGTGGAGGACGGCAACGGCGGTTATCTCATTATTAAAAAGCCGTGGCCTGCGATGTTGCGCACGATTTACGGCGACAACGAACGCTTCAAGCAACAGTATTGGAGTCAAGTTGCGGGCGCGTATTTCACGGGCGACGGCGCGCGCCGCGATGAGGACGGCTATTATTGGATCATGGGCCGTGTGGATGATGTGATCAATGTTTCGGGGCATCGCCTCGGCACGATGGAAATTGAGTCGGCGCTTGTGAGCCATCCGCACGTGGCCGAGGCTGCAGTGGTGGGTCGACCGGATGATTTGAAGGGTCAGGCTATTTCAGCATTCGTCACGTTGGAAAGCGGATGGCCGGCCTCCGAAGAATTGCGCAAAGAATTGCGCGAGCACGTGGCGAAAGAAATCGGCGCGTTGGCGCGGCCGGATGACATTCGCTTCACCGAAGCCTTGCCCAAAA
>CAYNDW010000087.1:0-13591 GCA_964395375.1 uncultured Cytophagia bacterium | reverse complement strand
CGTTTGGCGATTTCGCTGAAGCCGTGGGAAATAAAAACGCTGAAAGTGAAAAAGTACGCGCAGTAAAACGTTCGTAGTCGCGCTATAACGTTTGTAGTAGCGCCTTCAGGCGCAAACGTTCGCGCACAAATGGGTTTTTAGATTTCAAATTCGGCAATCTTATTCTGCCCAGCCACGGCCAAGCCGTGGCTGAACATTGTCGAACAGAAAACCTTCTTTGAGTTCATGTCATTCAGAATTTTTTTAGTCCCGGAGACAATGCCGGTGCTTAAAAAGATTCCTTCTGCATGACACGATCTCGAGGCCGATTTCCGAATTTAAAAATCAAAACCCATTCGGCGCACGAGCTGCGAGCGCCTGAAGGCGCGACTACGAACAAAGCCGTCACAAAATTTGGCGAGGGAGCATGAGGAAAAATAAGTCTTTCTATATTTCTTCTTCCGGTAATCACCCCAACGGGCTTGCCGCGTGCGGCCAGTCGCATGTGTGCCGGCATGCGCCCTCTTTCTCTTCTCTTGCCACCTTGGCCTCGCCTCCGTGAAAGTCTCTTGTGCTTACCGCTTACATATCTAATCACAAATCGGCACTCGCAACCTGCAACACCTAGTTGATCGGAAAAGAACCATGATTTATACCACGCCCTACACCCATCGCCCGCGCAAAGACACGAAGCTGGCCGCGCCGCCCGTGCGTTATAAACTACACGTCGTTTCGCACACGCACTGGGAGCGCGAATGGTCGCAGAGCTTTCAACAATACCGCATGCGGCTCGTGCGCATGACCGACCGTTTGCTCGAATTATTGGAGCGCGTGCCGGAGTATCGCAATTTTGCGTTCGACGGGCAAACCATCGTGTTGGAAGATTATCTGCAAATTCGCCCGGAGCAGCGCGAGCGTTTGAAGAATTTGATTCAAGCCGGCCGCATTGAAATCGGGCCGTGGTATGTGCTCCCCGATGAATTTCTCGTGAGCGGCGAAGCGCTCGCGCGCAATCTGCTGTTGGGCCATCAAGTCGGAGCGCAATTTGGCAGCGTCATGAAAGTGGGCTATGTGCCGGATTCGTTCGGCCACGTGGCGCAGTTGCCGCAAATACTGCGCGGCTTTCAAATCGACAATTTTATTTTCACGCGCGGTCTCGGCGAGGAAGAAGCCACGCTCGGCACCGAGTTTTTATGGAATGCGCCCGACAGCAGCCGCGTGCTCGCCATCAATCAACGCAAAGGTTATTGCAACGGCAACCATCTCGGCTTTGAGACCAACGGCGAGCACAACGCGGAAACGCCGCGCTTCGATTTGCTCGTGGATTTTTTTAAACAAGAAATCGCCGAACTCGGCCGGCACGCGAAGCCGGGCAGCGACGGCATGTGCAATCTGCTCATCAACAACGGCTGCGACCATCAAGAGCCGCAAGCGGATTTGCCGCGCATGCTCGCCTACGTCAATAACGTGCTCCCCGAAATTCAAGTGGAGCACACGAGCTTTTCGCGCTTCGTGCATGCGCTGCGGCGCGCGGGCCTCGCGCTCACCGAATGGTCGGGCGAGATTCACGGCAGCAAGAGCCATTACATTCTTTCGGGCGTGCTTTCGAGCCGGGTTTATTTGAAGCAGCTCAACGAGGCGTGCGAAACGCTGCTCACCCATCTGGCCGAGCCGCTGGGCGTCCTGTTGTGGCATCGCGCCGGGCAAGACAGTTATCACGACTTCCTCACGCATGCGTGGAAAATTTTGCTGCAAAATCATGCGCATGATTCCATCGGCGGGTGCAGCATCGATCAAGTGCATCGCGACATGTTGCCGCGTTTTGCCGAGGTTAAACAAATCGGCAAACTCGTCACGAGCGCGGCGATGGATTATCTCGCGAGCCGCGTGCAGCACAACGGCGCGCCCGCGGTGGTCGTGGCGAACACGCTCGCGTTCCCGCGCACGCAAGTCCTGCGCTCGTTCCTGCTCGTGCCGCCGTCCTATTCTTTGAAAAAGATGACGCTCGTCGATCCGGTGGGCAAACCGATTCCCACGCATGTGATCAAAACGCGCGCGTTGAGTTCGCGGCCCGGATATACTCTGCCCGAAGCTTTCTTGCGCGCCTCTTCGCTCGACTCGAACGGTGTTCGACCGCTTGCTCATGCCGACAAGCAGGCGCAATTGCAGCATGATGTGCTGGCTTATGATTTAACGCCGAGCAAAAAAGAGCAGCCGTGGAAACTGGTCGAATTGGAATATCTTGCGTCGAGCATTCCGGCTTTGGGTTATCGCGCCTTTACCCTGCGCGAGCAGGATACCATCGCGCCCGAGACGCCGCTCAAAGTGCAGGGCACCACCGTGGAGAATCAATTCTTCCGCGTGAAGTTCGCCTCGAACGGCACGTTCGTGCTTTATCATAAAGCCACGAAGCGGCAATACGGCCCGGTTAATGTGCTGGAGGACAGCGCCGACATTGGCGACGCGTACGATTATGCGCCGGCCAAAGGCGCGAGCATTTTGAGCCGCAATCGCAGCGGAAAGATGAAGCTCGTGCATCGCTCACCCCTCGCGGTGGAAGTTGAAGTCAAAACTATTTTGCCCTTGCCTGCAAAGTTTGAACGCGAACGCCAGCGGCGCAGCAAGAAAAACGTGCCCTGTCAAATTCACTGGAAGTTCACGGTCACGGCCGGCTCGCCTTACGTGGAAGTGGAAATGACGCTGCAGAATTTGGCCGAAGACCATCGCCTGCGTTTGCTTGCGCCGACTCCGATTCTTTCAACCACGGCTTTGGCCGGCCAACCTTTTCATCTCACCGAGCGACCGCTCAAAAAATCCTCGGGCAAAGATTGGAAGCAGCCGCCTGCGCCCACTGCGCCGATGCAGCGCCTGTGCGCGGTGGAAGATCGTCGCGGCGGCCTGGCGCTGCTCATGCAAGGTTTGTTTGAATACGAAGCGCTGAAAGAGCGCAAAGGTGTTGCGCTCGCGGTCACATTGCTGCGCGCGGTGGGATGGCTTTCGCGACCCGACCTTTCCACGCGACCCGACAATGCCGGGCCGCAATACGTTACGCCCGAAGCGCAATGCCTCGGCGAACACAAATTTCAGTACGCCTTTCTGCCTTACAGCGGCGGCGCGCGCACGAATAACCTCGCGAGCCATGCGCAATCGTATCGCGTGCCGATGTTGGAAGAACAATGCAGCGGCAAAAACAGCAATCAGCCTGCGGAGTATTCGCTGTTGCAATGCGAGCCGGAAGCGCTCGTGGTTACGGCAATAAAGAAGTGCGAACAACGCAACACCACCATCGTGCGTTTGTATAACGCCTCCACCGAGCGCGTGAAAGGCAAAGTAACCTGGGGCGCGCCGATCACCCATGCGTGGCGCGTCAATCTTGCCGAAGAGCGTTTGGAGGAAATCCCCATCCTCGCCAAATCGCGTTTGGAATTGGATGTGCCTGCGTGGCGCATCGTAACGGTTGAGTTGGAAGCTTCGCGGAAGATGGCGGGGTGAGGTTTGGCACTGGTTGCTTCCTTTGATCATGCCATGCTGGAAGCATATTTTTTTGTGCTTGGAGAAACCCCCGATAGTTTTGAAGGTTGGACATTGCCATTGGGGAATGTGGACTTACTGGTGCCCGTCCCGCCGAGGGCTTTAAAAGATTGTGCAAGAAGGGAAACACTGCGCGCAGGAAGGTATCTCAACTATTCTGCAAATAGATTCCGTAAAATTGCTTTGGCTTTTTCAGCATCGCTCTGCAGCAGCCTCCCTATAACCCGTTCTATGGTTTTCTTTTCGAGCGTTGCCAATTTCCCCAAGCGAATCCACGAAGGAAAAACCAAACCCACTTGCCGCCAGTCGGTAATTTCATAGTCATTTTTCCCCGCATAACTTTGGCTGGTTATTCGCGCAACCACAACATCCTCATCGCCTTCATCATGAACGACGAGTGCGGGACGTTTCGCGCTTCCTTGCATATCCGTGTGAGGAAATTTCAGCAAGAGAACTGTGCCAAAGTCATAACGCGTCATAAGCCGAATCCTTCTCAGAATAACCGGCTAAAAAAGCTGAACTGACAGCCTGCTTCCACTCTGCTTCTTCATCTTCAAACAGAAAAATGACGCGGGCCTTTTTCCGCCATTGCAACATCTTCTGTAAATCGAGCGGCAGCAGCAATTCTCCCCTTTCAGAAGTTTCGAGCTTGAACTCATACGCTTGCATGTTTTTATCTCCTCAAGGTAGTTTTGTCTTGAGGCAAATTTATAAAAAATTCCGTTGGAAGCAAGCGCCGTTTTCCCGTCCCTCGCTTGCTTTTGTGCGGCGCGCAAGTTATTTTGCCGCGCAAGTAATTTGTGAGATGAACCACTGAGAAAATTTCTTCATGATCACCACCTTCTCCTTTCCCACCAAAATTATTTTCGGCGCGGGCGCGTTGGATAGCTTGAGTGCGGCCGTGCTTGAAATCAACGGCAAACGACCGCTGCTGGTGACCGACAAAGGCGTGGTGGCGAGCGGCATCATCGCGCAAGTGACGGCTCGACTCCAACCTGCGCAAATCGGCTACGCGATCTTCGATGACGTTGCTTCCAATCCTGTCGAGGACAATGTCATTGCCGGCGTCGCGTGTTATAAGAATGAAAGCTGCGATTGCATCATCGCCATTGGCGGCGGCTCGCCGCTTGACATGGGCAAAGCGATTGCGTTGATGAGCACGCACGCGTGGCCCATGGAGCAATACGACGACAAGATCGACGGTTGGCAGCGCATCACGGCAAACGTGCCGCGCGTGATTACGATGCCAACTACGGCGGGCACTGGGAGCGAAGTGGGGCGCAGCACGGTGATCACACTCAAATCCACGCAGCGCAAGACCGTGATCTTCTCGCCGAATTTGATGCCGCGCGTCGCGCTTTGTGATCCCGTGCTCACGCTCAAATTGCCGCCCAAGCTCACCGCGGCCACGGGCATGGATGCGCTCACGCATTGTTTGGAAGCGTATATCTCCAAAGGCTATCATCCCATGTGCGACGGTGTTGCTTTGCAAGGCCTGAAGCTCATCGGCCGCAGTCTCGTGCGCGCCGTTGAAAACGGCGACGACCTCGCCGCGCGTAGCGATATGATGATGGCCGCGAGCATGGGGGCGGTGGCGTTTCAAAAAGGCCTCGGCGTGTGCCATTCGCTCGCGCATCCGCTTTCGACGATTGCGGGTCTGCACCACGGGCTTGCAAATGCGATCATGCTGCCCTATGTTCTCGCGTTCAATCACACCGTGGCGGCGGAGCGGCTCGCCGATGTTGCTGAGGCTTTAACTGGCGAACGCAAAGGCGAGGCTGCGAAAATTATTTCTGCGATGAATGCGCGCCTCGGCATTCCCGCGCGGCTATCGGAAGTTGGCGTGCTTCGCGAACAAATTCCTGCGCTCACGGAACAGGCGTTTGAGGATGCGTGCCATCTGCTCAATCCGAGGCCGGTGGCGAAGGAAGATTTGAGGGCGTTGTATGAGGCGGCGATTTAATTCATTTCATCACTTGATTTACTGAATGAACAAAACCAACAGGGTGAGTTATGAACGGATTTCAAATTACGGAAGTACGCATTGAAAATTTTAGATCATTAGTCGATGTTTGGCTGCCCCTGCGAAAACAGGTAATTCTTATTGGTGAAAACAATTCGGGGAAAACTTCTTTGCTCGAGGCGATAGGTTTGCTTTTCAACGAAAGCGATTCACGTTATTCAATGGATGACGTCTTTTTGCGGCCAGATGAAACAGAGTTACCTCGAGATCGCAAGATCAGAGTCGATGTCCGAATCGAACCAAGCGGAGGACAGATAGAGTTTGAGGACGAGGTTAATAATTTATTTGACGCCGCTGTTCAACTCGGAAGAGGCGGCGAAAAAGCTTACGTCGCTTTACGCGCAGAGCTTGCGTGGGATAGTCAACGAAAGGAATATCGACGTGATCGACATTTTATAAAAGGATGGGCTCGAAACAAAAAGGAAGCAGATCAATTACAAGTTTTATCTCGTCCCACTCCTCGGAGAGAGATAATGGAGTTGTTCCCCTTTTATTATTTGGACGCCAAACGAGATATTCAAGATCAATTACATTCCCGCCAGTCCTTTTGGGGAAAACTGGCGATTGATCTTCAACTTAAAGATGAAACCCAGAAAAGCATTAAAGCAGCGCTCCAAGATTTAAGTGAGCTGATTCGAACAGAGAGCCCGGTGCTGGCTCACATAAGGCAACGACTTGAAGAACTATATCGCACTGTCGCAAGCGATCAAGAAGCCATCGAGATTACTCCCTTACCACAACGGTTAAACGACCTTGTGCGTAGTATGGATATTCTGTTCAAAACAAAAGATGCGCATTCGTTTTCAATAAGTCGCCACGGCATGGGAACGCGTAGCATGGCGGCTTTGCTGGTTTTTCGTGCATTCATAGATTGGAAAAGACAAAGCAGCAGAGGCGTGCAACCTCTCCCGATTGTAACGTTAGAAGAGCCGGAAGCGCATCTTCATCCACATGCGCAGCGCGCTCTCTTCGGTCAAATCACCGAGATTGACGGCCAAAAACTGATTTCGACACATTCCCCGCATGTCGTGAGCCATGCCGAGCTTTTTGATTTCATCCTCTTTCGCAAAAACGGCAGCGAGACGAAAGTGTCTTGGTTGCCGGAGAAGAACCCAGACGGCAGTGACTTTCTGGAGTTGGAGATTGCTCACAAAATCCATCGCTTTGTACAAATCCAAAACAATGAGTTATTTTTCTCACATGTCATGGTGCTATTTGAAGGACCGACAGAACAATATGCCTTGCCAATTTTCGCAGAGGCCTATTTTGCTCGCAGGCCCGATAGTATAGGTCTTTCCTTTGTGCCTGCGACTGGAGTTGGAAATTATGATCCATTTCTCAAAATAGCTGAAGTGCTACGTATATCTTGGGTGATTTTGAGTGATGCAGAGTCTGATCCCATAAAAAAACTTAATAAGTGCTTTCAGAGAGCCGGGCTAGTCCAAACAGACTTTCAGTCACAAATTATTGTACTGCCGCAGGGGCAAAATTTTGAAAACTACATCATTGCTTCTGGTTATGCGCAGGAAGTTGAGGCTGTAATCGCAGAATACTTCGGGCATAATGCAGTACAGAATTTCAAAGACAAGAGACAACAACAACCCGGAAATAAGTTTGACTACAGTGTACCGGGGGGCCATGAAAAAGCGCTGAACGATTTTATAGATGCTCACGGCAAATCCTTTTTTGGTCGTCACGTCGCGGAGAAAATCATTGCTACAAGAACAGGCGACGACCGCGTTCCACCAAAGTTGCGCGAGCTTTTTGCCAAAGTTCATGAACTTCGCAAACAGGTGTATTGAGCCATGAATACTGCAATCCAGTTTACTGAAGAGCAAGAGCGCATCATCAACTTTGATGAAGGCTCTCTTTTGGTGCAAGCAGGCCCTGGCTCGGGCAAGACCGCTGTGCTCACACAACGCATTATCCGAATATTGAAAAGCACGGCTGGCCAAACTTTTAAAATTCTCACGCTGACCTTTACAACAAAAGCCGCCGAGAACATGCGCCAGCGCATAGAGGAAAAGATCGGCGAGGAATGGCGACGAGCGACCATTTCAACCTTTCATGCGTTTTGTCTCGATGTCCTTCGTCATTATGGTGATCATATCGACGTCCGCCAGCCACTCAGCGTATATGAGCAGAGGGAAGATCGACTCGCGCTATTAGCAAAGGCTTTGGTACAGGAAGGGCTGGCCGTAAACGGGAATCGCCCCGATGATCGCCAATTGGCAAACCTTTTAGATAAAATTGGCGAACGCAAAAGAGACTTGGTTTTGCCTGCTGCCGTAAGCACTGCGAAAGAAGAAGAAATTTATTTCAAGGCGGCATACGCCGGATACAATCGCCAGCTTGAATTGCACCATGGCGTTGATTTTGACGATTTGCTTCTGCTTACGTATCGTCTCTTCTTAGAAGCGCCAAGAATCGCGCGTCACTACCGTCGAATGTATCGGTACATTCTTATCGACGAAGCGCAAGATACCAGTCGAGCGCAGTACGAAATTTTAAAATTGCTCTGCGGCGATGAGCAACGTAACGTCATGATTGTAGCCGATGCCGATCAAAGCATTTATCATTACGCAGGGGCCAACGAACGCTACTTGCAATTGTTCCGACGAGACTTTCAAGCTGAACAGATGCTCTTGAGTCAAAATTTTCGTAGCGTTCCAAGCATCGTTCAGGCAGCCAACCGGCTTATTCAACACAACACTCGCTTGCCCGGCGCCCCAGTAATGTTGCCGCCCAATATGAGTGAAGACTCCATGATTTTATTTCATGAAGAAAATACCCAAGAGCAAGAAGCTCAATGGGTCGCCGAACAAATTCTTCAGCTTGAAATCAAGCTTCGCGATACAAACAAGACAAAGTATGGAGAAGAAGTGCCGCAATTCTCGGAGATTGCCATCTTGGCGCGCAATCGTTACTTGTTTGAACCAGTGCGAGCAGAATTAGAAAAACGATCCATTCCATGCCATTTCCAGACTGCCAACGAGGGGCTATTTGCCGCTCTTCAAACACGTATACTGCATCTCATCTTACGCGTATGGCACAACCCCTTTGACTTGCTCCATCGCGAAGTCTTACTCACTGAGTTAGGTATTGTTGACCGCGATTTTGAAAATTTCTCTGAACAGCTTAACG
Organism: uncultured Cytophagia bacterium; assembly: GCA_964395375.1. GTDB lineage: Bacteria > Zhuqueibacterota > Zhuqueibacteria > Zhuqueibacterales > Zhuqueibacteraceae > JABWAN01. The sequence goes on along the minus strand of CAYNDW010000087.1, from coordinate 4,914 downwards.
GCGAAACTGCAACAACATTTTTCGGTTCACTTGCTGACAAGCGGCCATGTTCGTCCTGTTGGCGAAATTTTATCCAAGCGTTGCTTGACAAAGTTCGAAAGGACGATGATCTCTTAAATAACTTTTCAGCCTTGTTCGAAGCATTTGAAAAACACGTTTTACCTTGCGTTGATGATGCCAAGCACGACGAGCTTTTGCAGCGAGACTTGCAATTTCTTAAAAGCAAATTCCAATCGTTTACTCACAGACATCCCGCAGAGGAACGAACTCTCGAAGGGTTTCTATGCGAACTGGCTTTATCAGGGAGGAGTGATTCCGCAGGAACTGGTGTGCAACTTCTAACTCTTCACGCTGCAAAAGGATTGGAATTTGAAGGGGTGATCTTAATTGGCATGAATGCGGGAAGCCTCCCGGACTACCGTAGCATAAAAACTTTAAATGGCCTCGAGGAAGAACGTCGTAATGCCTATGTAGCCATTACTCGGGCTAAAAAGTTTTTATGTTTGACCCGTTGTCGCAATCGCTTGATGCCATGGGGAGATAATAAGAAGCAAGAACCATCACAATTCCTGAAAGAAATGGGGCTAACCAATACTTGAGAACATGACCACTCGCATCGCAGCCCTCACCCAACAAATCCTCCCCGAAATCATTCGCCTGCGCCGGCATTTGCATCAGCATCCCGAATTGAGCTGGCAGGAGAAAGAAACCACGGCGCTCATTCGCGGCTGGCTCGCGGATCATAAAATTGAAATACGGCCCGCCGAAAAAATGTTCGGCACGCTCGGTCTCATTCGCGGCAAACGCCAAGGCGCAATCGTCGGTCTACGCGCGGATATTGATGCCCTCCCGATTCGCGAGGCGACCGAGGTCCCATATCGTTCGCAAAACGCAGGCGTGATGCACGCGTGTGGGCATGATGGCCACACGGCGACTTTGCTCGGCGCAGCGTGGGTGCTTGCGCAATTGCGCGAGGAATTGCCGGGCACGGTTGCGTGCGTGTTTCAACCCGCGGAAGAAAACGGCGGCGGCGGTCGCGAATTGCTCGCTTCGGGGTTTTTGAATGATCTCGACCTCAAAGCTTTTTTTGCCTTGCACGCGTGGCCGTATATTCCAACTGGAACCATCGGCGTGCGGTATGGCGCAATGATGTCGGCCATCGATGATTTCAAAATTATTGTGCATGGCAAATCCGGGCACGCGGCGCATCCGATGACGGCGATTGATCCGGTGTGGATTTCCGCGCAGATCATCAACGCCGTGCAAGGTCTCGTCACGCGCGAACGCCACGGCGCCGATCCCTGTGTCATCACCGTCGCCACGATTCACGGCGGCATTGCGGATAACGTGATTCCCGCGCAGGTCGAAATGGCCGGCACCATTCGCACGATCCAGCCGGAAACGCGCGAGCGCATGGTACGGCGTTTCATCGAACTCACGCAAAGCGTTGCGCAAACTTTTGGCGCGACCGCGGAAGTTGAAATCGAGCCCGGCTATCCGCCGTTGCGCAATACCAATGCGCTCGTGGAGCTGATTGCCAACACCGGCGCTGAACTTATCGGCGCGGATAAAGTTATCGAACTGCACGAACCGAGCATGGGCGGCGAAGATTTCGCCTACTATCTCCAAAAATATTCCGGCGCGATGTTCCGCCTCGGTGTCGGGCCGAGGCCGTCATTGCATTCCGATAAGTTTGATTTTGATGACAACGCGCTCGCGGTCGGCATCAATATGATGGCCGCGGTTGCTTGCAAATTTTTGCAAAGTCGTTCGTAAGGTTCTTCGTTCACGCACCTCGGCAACGTCATTCAGCAGGAATCTTTTACGCGCTTGCGACACAGCTTCATTCCCAGCGCTTAAAAGGATTCCTTCTGAATGACAGAGTCTAGGAGCTTGGTAAAAAATTTAAAGCTGTCAGGAGCAGCAACAATCATCTTCATTCACCTCTATGAAAACTCTTCTTTCTCTTCTGCTCGCCGCAATTTTATTTCACGGTTGTGAATTTGATCAAGGCCTCGGCCTGTCGCCTTCGAAAATCGCCGGTAAAGTTTTTTTTAATGGCGAACCCGATTCCACCGTTAGTGTCGACGAAGTGCGTGTCGTGGCTGCCGCCAATTTTCCGCCGGCAAGTATCGCGGACGTGTTTTTCAGCGAAGCGATTCGTTTTGATAAAGACACGGCGGACTACGAAATCATTTTGCCGTATGGCACCTATCCCGCGGTCGCCGTTTTATGGAAGCCGCGCGGCGAAGATTGGGCGCTCGAAAGTTTGCTCGGCTTTTATGGCTTCCAGCCTCCGCTGCAAGCAAGTTTAAAAACCGTCACGCTCACGCGCGAACAGCCGATTGCGGCAAACATCGATGTGCCCGCGTTGTGGAGCTTTGCGCAGTTTGATGCGCGCGTGGAAGGCGATTTGATTTTCCTCGGAGACTGGCCCACGGATACCGAGATGGTGGTCATGGGCGGATTCAATGCCGTGCCCGATTTGGAAAACTTTGGCCTCTCGGCGCTCGCGGTGCTCGGCGGCATCAATTTCACGTTGCCTAAGAATGTTGCTTCATATCACTACGAGCTGGCCGTGCGCAACGGCGAGTACAAATTCATCGGTTTGTTTTGGAAAGGCAGAAAGATCGCGTGGGAAAAAATTCGATGCCTCGGCTATTATCGCGCGCCGAACAATCCCACGCAGCCGGGCGGGTTCACGTTGCCGCAACAGGGCCGTATCACCGGCATTGATTTCAGCGCGGACTTCAACACGTTGCCCGAGGGCGTGAAGCTCGGAGGAGGACTATGAAAAGAGCCTTCAGTACAATTCCCCCCTTAAGGGGGGCCAGGGGGGTGTTGCTCGAAACATCATTTTCATTTCGACTCTTGTTTACTCAAACAAGCCTTTTGAAAAATTTTACTCAAGCCGTTAACACCCCCCGAACCCCCCTCAAGGGGGGAATGTCATGGGGCTTCTTAAAATCGAATATGACACATACCATTCTGCTCGCATTCGTTCTCTGCTTCATCAACATTACCTTCGCGCAAAACACGGGAACCATCTCCGGACAAATCATTGATGTCGAAACCAAACAGCCGTTGCTCGGCGCAAGCGTTGCTGTGCAACGAACCTTGCTTGGCACAAGCACGGACGCGAACGGCCGCTTTCGTATTGCGCGCGTGCCCGAAAGTTTGCAGCAAGTGCAGATTTCGTATGTCGGCTATGCGACGAGAGTGTTGTCAATTGAGGTGCGCAGCGATTCAACTGTGACCGCCAACGTCGCGCTGCAGCCCGCGCCGATCACCTTCAATCAAGTCATCGTCACCGGCTCGCGGCAAGCGGAAGACCTCAACTTCGCGGCGAACAGCGTGAGCTTGATGTCCGCCTCTGAAATGCGAAAACGCGACCGCGTGCGTATCGATGAAGCGTTGCAAATTATTCCGGGCGTCACGCAGGTGGGCGAGAACGTGAACATTCGCGGCGGCGGCGGCTATAGCTTGCTCGGCTTGGGCGGCAGTCGCGTGCTCATGTTGATCGACGACGTGCCCGTGCTCACCAGCGATCTCGGTCGCGCGAATTGGGATATTCTACCCGTCACGGAAGTGGAGCGCGTGGAAGTGCTCAAAGGCGCGGCCTCCGTGCTCTATGGCTCCGGCGGCATCAGCGGCATCGTGAATATCATTACGAAGCGGCCAAGTTCCGTTTCGAAATTTTCCTTTCGGCAAAACGCCGGCATGTATTCGGAGCCGTCCGTGGCGGAATGGAATTGGACCGATCGTCGGCTGCATTACTATCGTTCGGATGTGAGCTATAGCAACACGTTCGGTCGCGTTGGCCTTCGGCTCGCGGCTTCGCGGCATGTGTCCACGAGTGATCGGCAGAACGGCGATTTTCGGCGTTGGTATTTCACGGGCAAATCCGTCATCGCGCTCGACGAGACTTCGAATCTCGCGCTCTCTCTGACGTACAGTCGCGATGCGCGGGGCTTCTTCGTGTTGTGGCGCGATCAAAACCACGCGCTCGAAACCACGCTCTCGGATCGCCTCAACGTGGACGGCGCGGCCGGCTCCCTCATCTATAATAAAATATTTTCGCCGGTGCTCTCTTTGAAAGCGCGAGCGTCGTACAACGCGCAACTCATCGGCTTGCCGTTCAATCTCACCAAGGATTTCAAACCCGCGCTTGGCTTGAGCGGCGAGGTGCAAACAAACTGGCTGCCGCATATCAATCACAACATTACCGCGGGCATCGATTATCGCCGCGATATTGTTGAAGCAAAGTATTATGGCAAGCATCAAGGCGATGCGGTCTCGCCGTACTTGCAAGAAACGTGGAAGCTTTCCGGCATTTGGCAATTGAGCGCGGGCATGCGTTACGATACGTATGTGTTGGTGGGCGATTCGACCGAAGCGCAGTTCAGCCCGAAGATCGGCTTCAGCTACAATCCGCTTGCGGGCACGATTCTGCGCGGCTCGTTTGGCCGCGGCTTTCGCGCGCCCTCGATTGCCGAGCGTTTCAGCGTGAGCGACCGTGATGATAATGTGCAACTGCGCAGCAATCCTGAACTGGAGCCGGAACGTTCGACGCTGCTCGATTTCGGTATTCGCCAAACGTTCGGGGAAAAAATCTCCGCGGAAGTTAGCGCGTTTTCGAGCGATTATTTCGACGCCATTGAATTGGTGCAAACCAATCCGCGCGCGTTGGAGTTTCAACTGCGCAACACGCCGCGCACGCGCATTCAAGGCGTGGAAGCCGAAGTTAAATTGAGTTTGTGGCGCGATCACTTTGGCGTGCTCGCAAATGCCACGTGGATGGATTCGCGCAGCCTCGCCGCATCGGCGCGCCCGCTAGGATAGCACACCCTCGGGACGCGCGGGGACGACCCGGCGGGCCTTCGTCGCGCGCAGGCCTTCGGGCGTCGCCTCCGC
>CAYNDW010000086.1:0-13594 GCA_964395375.1 uncultured Cytophagia bacterium | reverse complement strand
TGGTCGTGTGACTAAGCTTCGTGTTTCCGGCTCGAAAAAGAGTTTCGAACTCAACGGTGAGTTAGCAATCCGGCAAGCGCTTTCTGCGCAAAGTTTGCCGAGCGCGATGTTTGTGGTGAATAAGGAAAGCACGAAATTTATTTTTCGCGGCGGCGGGCGCGGCCATGGCGTGGGCATGTGTCAAGTCGGGGCGGCGCTGATGGCGCTGCGCGGCAAGGCCTGCGATGCGATTATACGGCATTATTATACCGGCGTGCGTTTGACGCGCGTGTATTGAGGTGCATGCATCAATGATAGTTTCATTCAGGAGGAATCTTTTTAAGCCCTGGCATAGCTCTCCAGAACTGAAAAAGATTCCTTCTGCATGACAAGGTATAGAGAGGACGACTACCGAACTTGAAAATCGAAATTCATAACGAAATACTACGAACATGTTTTCCCTTTCTGCAAACCAACCGCTTCAACGGTAATTTGGGAAGTCTGAGACCCGCACATTCTTCCAATCTAGAGCCATTCAGTTCGATTACATCAACCGCGAGAATCCAACATGCGCAAAAATTTTTATAAGCCGCAACAGTGGTTGCCGGCGCTGTTTTTTGCTTTGGCAATATGCGCCGTTATTCTGTTTGGCTTCGCCCCACGCGGCTCAAAGGTTAAAAACTTCAAACCGGCTCCGCCTTTTTCTATTCCCGCTAAAAGCGCGGGGCAAGGTTATATCTATTTCGCGGGCATCGGCGATCAAGGCGAGGGCACGCCGGCGCAGCGCAAGGTTGCAGAGTTGCTCAACGCCAAAGCGCAAAGCGACTCGCTACATTTCATGCTGCTGCTCGGCGATAATTTTTACAGCGACGGTGTGGCTTCGGTGACCGATCCGCAATGGCGCACCAAGTTCGAAGACATTTACAATCTGCCGCATTTGAACGTGCCGTTTTATGCCGCGCTCGGCAATCATGATCATCACAAAGGCCGCGGCCATTTTCAAGTGGAGTACACGCCGCGCAGCAAGAAATGGAAGATGCCCACGCCGTATTATACTTTCACCCAAAAAATTGACGCCGCGCACCACGCGCAATTCATCGCATTGGACACGGAGACCATCGCTGCCGACGCACAACTCGAATGGCTAGAACGCGAACTAAAAAACTCGCAAGCTACTTGGAAAATTGTGTTCGGCCATCATCCCGTGTTTTCCTATGGCGATCACGGCAACACGCCCGCAATGATCACGCATGTCCGGCCGTTGCTCGAAAAATATAATGTCGATGCTTACGTGTGCGGACATGATCACGACCGCCAACTCCTCGAGCCGGTGAATGGCGTGCATTACATCATCTCCGGCACGGGCGCGAAGAGCCGCAGCACCGCGTATGGCGAGCATTCTATTTTCACCGCGACCAATTTGGGCTTCGCGTGGTTTCGCGTTTCGGCCAAAGAATTTCACGTGCAGTTCATTGACGGCTCCGGCAAAATCGAATACGCGCACACGTGGCTCAAAGGCAGCGTGGCCAAACGCACCTATGAAGAAATGATGCCCGTAGGCAAAGGCGGGAAGGGCAGCAAGCGCGATTCAAAGGAGAAGAAAGACAAAAAAAGCTGGTGGTGGTGAAATGCGTTTCGTGCATTTTGCGGACACACATCTCGGCTTTTCGGATTTGTCCAAAGTCGAGGCCACGACCGGCGTCAACCGCCGCGAGCAGGATTTTTACGACGCGTGGTGGCGCGCGCTTGACGGCATCATTGCCGAGCGCCCGGATTTCGTGCTGCACGCCGGCGATCTGTTTCAATCGCCGCGGCCGAACAATCGCGCCATTGCCGTGGCGTTGGAAGGATTGCAGAAGCTGAACGATGCGGGCTTGCCGATTATCATCATCGCGGGCAATCATTCCACCCCGCGCATTCGCGCCACGGGCAACATCTTCGAAGCCTTGCGCGTGTTGCCCAATGTGCAGGCGGCTTATCGCGGCATGTCTGAAAAATTCACCATCACTTCGCGCGTGAGCGGCGAGCGCTGCGCCGTGCATTGTATTCCGCATTGCTCGTTGAGCGAAGAATTAGAGAAAGCCTACGCGGCGATTCAATGCGACACTTCCGCGCGCTGGAATATTCTCATGACGCACGGCTCGTGGCGCGCCGCCGGCAAACTTGACACGCGCATGGGCGAGTTCAATGAACAATTTTTAGAAGACCCCGAAGCGCGCCTCAATCTTACTTTCGATTACATCGCCCTCGGCCATTATCATCGCTATCTCGCCATCAACGATCACACCTTTTATTCCGGCTCCACGGAGCGCACCAGCTTTAACGAAGCAGGCTATACCTCGGGTTATATTGTCGGCGATCTGAGCAAGAAGAGCTGGCAATATCGCGAGATTCCCGCGCGGCCCATGGTGCGGCTTCGTCCACTTGAGTGTCGCGGTAAGACCGTCGTAGAAATCATTGCCGAAGCGCAGAGCTGCGGCAGCGATGAACTCGCCGGCGCAATGCTCACGCTGGAGTTGCGCAATATTTCGCGCGAAGTTTATTTGCAACTCGACCTCGCCGCGCTCGACGCCGTGTTCGCGCACGCGTTTCATATCGATAAACAATTCACGTTTGCCGCGCAAACCGCCGTTGCGTCCGCCGCGAACGGCGAGCAGCTTGGCGTCGGCTCGTTGCGCGAAGAGTTCTCGCGGTACTTGCGCAATCGCAGCCTCGACGTTTTGCCGCGCACAGAATTGGAACGGCTGGGCTGGCAATATCTCGCCGACGCAGAAACGCTCGAGGCGGAAACATGATTTTGAAGCAGCTCCGCTTGCGGAATTTTCGGCGTTATGCCGAGTTGGCGCTCGAGTTTCCGGAGAACGTCATCGGCATCATTGGCCGCAACGGCGCGGGCAAATCCACTTTGCTCGAGGCCATTGCGTGGGCGCTTTACGGCTCGCGCGCGGTGCGCACGGAAAAGATTTTATTGCGGCGGCAACAAGCGCCGGCCGGCGAACCGTGTGAAGTCGAATTGGCGTTTGCGATTGCCGGGGAAAATTATCGCGTCGTGCGCTCCCTGCGCGGCGCTGCGGGCAACGTGGAAGCCGCGCTTTATCGCGCCGGTCAGCACGAGGCCATCGCGCTGCGCGAATCCGGCGTGAACGCGGAGATCGCGCATGTGCTCGGCCTTGATCGCGAATCATTTGAAGTCTCTATTTTTGCCAAACAAAAAGAGCTTGCGGCATTAAGCAGCCTCACCGACGAACCCAGGCGCAAACTCATCAGTCGCTTGCTCGCGCTCGAAGCCATCGATCTTGCGCGGCAAAAAGCTTCGACCGAAGCTTTGCAAAAGCGCAAATTTCTCGAAGGCGCGCGCGCGCATCAAGTCAATCTCGAAGAACTGCAAAAGCAGTTGGACGCGCAGCTTGAGCTTTGCGAAGCGGCGCAACTGAGCTTGCGCCAACATCAAGACGAAGAAAAGCGTTTGGTGGGGGAAGTGGAAAAAGCGCGTTTGTTGTTGGAAGAAGAAACGCAACGGCGTGAGCGCTTCACGCGTTTGCAAGCGGAGCTGAATACGCTGCTCGGGCAATTGCATATCATGAGACAGCAAGTATTGCAGCAAGATCAAAGCAAGCGCGAATTGCTCGCGCAGCAAACGCGCATCGCGGAATTGCAGCCCGCACGCGCCGAGGCTTCAAAATTAAAACAAGAAAAAGAAAGCCTAGCCGCGGCGCAACGCCAAGCGCTCGAACTGAAAGGCAAGCAAGACCTCGCGCAAAATTTGTCGGCGCAAATTTCCTCGTTGCAAACCGAGGTGGAAAACCTGCGCGGCCAGCTTGCGCCGCTCAACACTTTGCCGGAAAGGGAACGGCAGTGCGAGCAACGCTGGCAGCAGGCGCAAGACGAAATGCGGCGCTTACGCGAAGAAGACCAACGCCTGTTCGCGGCCTTGAGCGGCATCGAATCGCGCGGTCGTGACTTGAAAGAGAAAAAGCAGCGCGTCGCGGAGTTGGGGGAAGACAGCCCGTGTCCGATTTGCACGCGGCCATTGCGCGAACATTTCGCCGCCGTCACACAGGAGTTTGATAAAAACCTTGCCGAGCTGCGCACGGAGTACGTCACGCGCACGGCGCAAAAAAAAGATTATGCGAGCAAGCTCGTGGCCGCGGAACAAGCCGAAGCGGCATTGCAAAACGAGCGACGCACGTTGAGCGCGGAACGCTCAAATCTGCATTTGCTGCAAGAACGCCTGGCCGCGCAACTCAAACGCCTCGCGGATTTGCAAACGCAGTTGCTCCATTTGCAGCGCGAGATGCAAGAGTTCGGCGTCGTGCAATTTGACGAAGCGCGTTTGCGTGAAGTCAACGACGCGCTTGTTGCCATGGAAAAAAAGACGCAAGAGCTTGCTCATCTCGAAGGCCGGGTGGCCGGCTTGCCGGATTTGGAGAAACGTTTGGAACAGGTGCAAGACAAAGTGCGGCAACTCAACGCGCGGCATCTCGAAGTGCAGCACGAGTTGGACGCGCTGCAATATCGGGAAGAGGTGTACGCGGAGCGCAAGCGCGCGCATGCGGAGATTAGCGCGAACCACGCGCGCAGCCAAAAAATGATCGGCGACGCGCAAGCGGCCTTGGCCGCGGCGGAGGCCGACATGCGGCATTTGGAAAAAGCTTTGGAGCAAGCGCGCGAACGCGCCGCGGCCATCGCGCACACGCAGCACGAGGTGAATTTGCTCGACTCGTTGCAGGAGCACTTCAAGGAATTTCGCGTGGAGTTGGCGGGACGCTTGCGGCCGTTGATCGCCGCGCGCGCCTCGGAAGTTTTGCGGCTGGCAACAAATGGCAGGTATACCTTGCTCGATCTTGACGAGTCGTACAATATTTTTCTTTATGATCAAAACCAACGCTTCGCCTTGCAGCGTTTCTCCGGCGGCGAACAAGACTTGTTGAATCTTTGTCTGCGCGTGGCGATCAGCCAAGTGATTGCGCAACGCTCGGGCCGGCCGCCGCTGCAATTCATCGTGCTCGACGAAGTTTTCGGCTCGCAAGATGAAGAGCGCAAACTCCTTCTGCTTTCTACGCTACAACATTTGACCGGCTATTTTCGCCAAGTGTTTTTGATCACGCACGAGCAGTCGATTAAAGACAACTTGCCCGTGGTGTTTGAAGTGGAAATGGCAGGGGAGGTGAGTGAGGTGAAGGTGAGATAGATATTGGTCGCGATTAATTTGTCGCGACCTTTTTAAAATATCATCCGGTAAGGACCTTCCCTCGCACTTGGCACAAACCTCAAAACCGGCTCTATCTCAAGCGCGAGGGAAGTTTCCTACAGAATGACGACTCGAAGGGAGTTATAAATCATGCCTAGTTCTACTTCAACAGATTTCATCTTCTGCCCGCGAACCACACGAATGACACGAAAAAAGCATTCGTGTGTTTCGCGTCATTCGTGGGCAAGGTTTTTAATCTACCGAAGCAGAACTAGATAGCGCTCTAGATTTCAACCTCCAACCCCTCATACCCCATCATGACCTCAAGCTGCCCTCTACGATATTGCCTCTGTTCCTGCTGCATCGCCTCGTGCTTGAATGCCTCCGTCTTGCCTAAAATTTCCGTCATCATTTCGTCGCTGTAAGTCGGATCGTGATGCGTTAAAACTAGCTTGGCAACGTTGGCGAGCAGGCAAATATCCACGCCGATGATGGAAGAGCTATGCCCCCAATCGATCTTCTGAAATAAATCCTTGAGCGTGTATTGCGCGTCGAACACGAGCAGCTCGGCATTTTGATAAAACTCCACGAACGGACGCAGCGACTCCGCGTCAAGCGCTTTGTACTCCGCGTCCGTGGCGATGACGAGACTCTTGTCGCCTTCGGAGATGCGATACGCATAACTGCCGCCGGGATGCTGCAAGCGCTTGCAACGGATTTTTAAATCGCCGAGGGCCAGTTCTTCATCCTCAAAAAGCTGTTCAAAGCTGACGTGTGCTTCGACCTCTTCCAATTGCACGGGAAAAGAGTGCGGATGCATTTGCCGCGTAAACGCTTCGCGCAAGTAAGAATGTCCGCCGTAGATTTGCAAATGATTGCCGGTCACGTATAGCGGCATGAAAAACGGAAAGCCCATGATGTGATCCCAGTGGCAATGCGTGAGCAAGATCGGCAGCGTGGCGTTGCCTTTGCCGGCCTCGCCGCGCATTAAGTCCCACCCCAGTTTACGCGCGCCGGTGCCGAGATCAACAATCACTCGTGTGCCGCGGCGCGAAAGAATTTCAAAGCACGTGGTGTTGCCGCCGGTGGTGTGCGTCAGCGCGAACGGCAATTCCGCGAGGAAGTTTTCAAGCTCTTCTTCGGTTTGCAAATTGCGCTGATGCGCGCGCGCCAAGATTGCTTTCAGCTTGGTCCGGAATTGCGCGTTGGAAAGCGGGTTCGGCGTGGAACCTTGCACGCCCCAAAAGCGGATTTTCATAATAGTCTTTCACAGTGAATGCTTTTTCCGACAAACTTTTTTTAACCGCGAAGCAACGCAATAAGCACGAATGCCTTTGTGCGCGGTGGCTCCAAGTAAAAAGCAAGCCTCAGCCAAACCGGGGCTGAACGTCACGGCTTGTGCTCGTCAAATTTCAGCAGCGCTTCGGCGCGCGTCGCAAACAGGGAAAACTCGCTCGCCATATCGACAATGTCGAATACGCGGCGCACATGCGACGTTAATGCGCAGAACACCAGTTGGCCGCCGCGTTCTGCTAAGCGTTGCGCGGCCAAATAAAAAATACGCAACCCCGCGCTGCTGACGTATTCCAAATGCTCCGCCTGGATGAGAACTTGGGCTTGGCCCGCGGCAATGCCGGCAAGCAAAAAGTCTTCGACTTGTTTTGCCGTGAAGGAATCGAGCTTGCCGTGCAACTGAATGATCCAAACGCCGTTTTCGATGATCGAGTTGATTTCCATGTTTGCCTTTTTAATTGTGCCGCTATCAAACTTCGGGTGTTGCCCCAAAACGCCGCAGCGCTTTTTTTCCAACCAAAATATTTTTATCGCCTTCGCGTTTATATTGCCACTCATCCAGCAACGCCCGCGCGAGCTGCAAGCCGTTGCCGCCGACGTTGGTGTGCGCGGGCGCCGCGGGCGGTGCTGCGAGCGGGTTAAAGGCCCGGCCATCATCTTCGAGGCGAATGGTCAACGTGTCGTCGTGCAAATCAAACTGCACGAGAAGGTCGTGCTCGGCTTCATCGGCATAGCCATATTTCAGCGTATTCGTAATGAGCTCTTCCGTGACCAGCCGCGCGTTGAGGATTTCTTCTTGGGCCAGATGGTGCCGTGCGCCATACGCCTCCAGTTGCGTTAATAAAGTCTGCAAATCTTCGAAACGATTACAGAGCTTGATTGCGAGACGGCGCCGCGGCAAATACTCCAGCGCCAGCACGGTGATATCGTCGTACGCCGGGCCGTCTTGCACGAATCCTTTTATTTCACGCAAGATTTGTTGCAGCAAATCTTGCGCGCTCGAAGGGGGACTGTGCTGCAAAAATTTTTCGAGCCGCTCTTCGGAATAGAGTTGGCCGGTCGCGTCGCGCGCATCGGTCAGGCCGTCGGTGTAGAGCAACAATAATTCGCCGGCTTGCAACGCGAGCGTATGGGTGTGATAACGCGAGGAGGCTTTGATGCCAAGCGGCGTTCCGCGCGCCGGCGGCAAGAGTTTCGCGCCGGGGGGAGACGCGGAGAGCAAGAAGGGCGGATTATGTCCGGCGCTGCTGTAAATCACCTCTCCGGTTTGCGTGTCGAGTATTCCGAAAAAGAGCGTGACGAACATGAGCATATCGTTCTCGCGGCAAAGCTCTTGATTAACGCGCTGCAAGACTTCCTGCGGCAACATGTCGTTGCCGGCAAATGCGCGCGCGAGGCTCGTGACCGCGCGCACGAGCGCTTTGCTCACCGCCATGAACAACGAAGCCGGAATGCCTTTGCCCGAGACGTCGCCGATGACAAAGCCGAGATGCGTTTCATCAATCAGGAAGTAGTCATAAAAATCGCCGCCGACTTCGCGCGCGGGTTCGAGCGCCGCGGCGATGGCGAAACGGGCGTCGCCGCGCCACGCGCCATTATTATGCGGCAGCATGCTCATCTGAATATCGCGCGCGATGCGCAACTCACTTTGAATGCGCTCGTTCGCGCGCGTGGTTTCGGTGAGTTCATGAATATAAGCGCGCAGTTGCCGCTCCATGTGCATAAAGGCATCGGCGAGTTTGCCCACTTCGTCGTGCGAGCTTCCGGCCAAGCGCGCGAGGGCCGAATCGACACGCGGGGTGAATTGATTCGAAGAAAGTTGGCGGGCGTAGGCGGTGAGATGTTGCAGCGGCTTGATCATGCGTTCGAGAATGCTTTCCAAAAAAGCCAGGCATAACACGAAGAGCACGCCGACGACCGCCACGAGGGCAAGCGTCAATTTGAATTCTTCTTCCTCCAATTGCCGCGTGGAAATGAAACACGCATACTCCAAGCGTTGTTCGCCCAGAGCATACTCGCGCAGAAGGCCCTGGTGTTTTTGTCCGGCTATGCGAATTTCGAACAGCGTGTCGGGCGCGGTGCGCGGCTTGATTAAATCCTCGGGCGCCGCGACGTCCGTCAAGAGCAGTTTTTCGCCAAACCAGAACGCGGTGTTGGAGAGTTGCGCGGTGTGCAGATAATTTAGCAGGTTGTTGTCGTTCAACAAAATACCGCCCGCGGCATAGCCCAAAGTTTTTTGACTTTTCGTGATCGGCAACACATAGACGAGATAGTAATCTTCACCGCTGGTTGCCACTTGCAATTGCTCCAAGCGGCTGAAATCGATCGCCAAATTTTTGCTTTTGAATTTGGAGGAAGCGATACGCTCATGGTTGCGATCGAACACGGCGAGCAGCGCGAGATCCACCACCTTGCGTTGCGTGGTCAACATCTTTTTAAGCTCAGGCACGGTGCCTAGCGCGAGTTGTTCTTCGACCGCGTCGTTGCTTGCAATGCGCGCGATTTCCGTCACCACGTCTTGTTCCATCCAGCGGAGAAACAGCGTAATGGTGCCCAAGCCCGCTTCCAACTCGGCGGTGAAAGCGCGATGAATACGCTCTTGCAGCACTTGGCGCGCGATTAAGGCCGCGGCCAACAACGGCAAGAGAATGGCCGCCATGATCAACAGCGTGAGTTTGCCCTTGAAGGAGAGCAGAAAATTTTTAAGGCGCATGGAGCAAAGTAGAGTTTGCCTGAAAGCGAAGCAAGTGGAAATTCGTGGCGAGAAAAAAACTAGGGCGGGTATAAATAAAAAGACCTTTCAGCTTTGGAAAACTGAAAGGTCGCGGAATTCAATGAGAAGATTATTCGTTGATGATAAACTCGACCGGGTCGCGCGCTTTGCCGTCGGCCCAAACTTCATAATGCAAGTGCGGCCCGGTGGCGCGCCCGGTATCGCCGACCAATCCTAGAATTTCCCAACGCTGGATTTTCTGCCCTTGCTTCACGTTTACTTTGGAAAGATGCCCGTACAGCGTCTTCATGCCGTGATCATGATTGAGAATCACCACGCGGCCATAACCGCGGCCCGGGCGATAAGTGGTCTTGGCCAATTCAACCGTGCCCGCGGCCGGAGCATACACCGCAGTGCCATAGGGCGCGGCGACATCCAAGCCGCGATGGTGGCGGATGCGCCGCACAAAAGGATCAACGCGATTGCCAAAGAAATCCGTGATACGCCCGCTCAAAATCGGTTTCACCGAAGGAATATGCGCAAGCTGGCGGCGCCGCGTTTCAAAATTTTCGAACAAAGTTTGATGCGTTTGGCGCGTCGCGGAAAGCCGCGCTTCCAACTGATCGATCACTTCGGAGGGCGCGAGCGTGGTGTAATCGACCGCCGCGGCTTTTTGCGCCACTTGACTGCTATAGAGATTGGCGTCGGGCTGGTTGCCTTCGGCTTGCAAGGTGGGGAGAATATTATCGTCTTCATCGACAAACGCGCCGCCGCGTCCGGTGAGCGTTTCGGCGCTATCGTCGCGTTGCTCGTGCTCAGTAAAAATCATTCCGCTCGGCAGACCGTGCAAGCGCTCGTAGCGCCGCCCAAGTTCATGCGCGCGGTTTTGCCATTGCTCGAATTGATGGCGCAAAAGATTCTGCTTCGCGCCTTGATATTCGCCGTACACTTCTTGAAACAGCAGCTTCGAGCCAAAGAGCAAAACCAGCAGCACCACGACGAGCGCGCCCGCAGCGCCGGCAACCATCGCAATGAAGCCTTTTACGCTAAACTCGATCTGTTTGTAATCACTTCCCCAAGCGGAGAAGAGCACCAGGCGGATTCTTTTGTCTTCCATGGAGGCGTACTCCAACATTCGTTCATTGACATGCGGAGGCAGCGCGATCTGTGGCAGGTCTTCCTAACGCTGTTCCGGCGGAATTGCTAAACGAGGAAAGTGAACCTTCCCTGGAGTCAAGTAAACGCCTTCATGGCTTCGTGGGGCGGATATTCCGGCCGCATACATCCCTCGCAGAGGTGGTCAAATAGGTTTGATAGAATATGTTTGATATACCTGCAGCGCTTCGGGCTGCGCAAGCGCGCTGATAAATTTTACGCGGGATAGTCGGCATTTTTCCGCTCGATTGCAAACAAAAATTCCGCGCGGCAAGTAATTTCACGGAATTGTTTGAGAACGCAGCCGCCGTGTGTATATTAGGAAGCTGAAGTTCTAATCGAGCATTGGAAAAGTACGAGCACGGTTTTTAGAATTGTGGTTTTACCCGATGAGGAGTTTGCGTTGAAAGGATTACAGCTTTTCTTAAGATTCGTATTGGCGAGTTTCCAACGCGTGTTTTATGTGCTCTCCGCCGGACAAATGCCGCCGTTTGCCAGCGTAGCGGTGATCATGCGCGAGGATGAAAAAATTTTGATGATCAAGCGTTCCGACGGCCGGGGCTGGGGTTTGCCCGGCGGATTCGTTAAAATGTCTGAATCCGCCGAGGCGGCCGCGCGGCGTGAAGTGCGCGAAGAAACCGGCTTTGAAGTGGAATTGACCGGTGTGCTCGGCACCCTTTCCGGCGAACGCCCGGGTGCGTGGATTCGCAGCGTAGACGTGGTCTTTAGTGCGCGCATTGTCCGCGGCGCATTACGGGCCTCTCATGAAGGCCGAGGCGAATGGGTGCGCCTGCCCGAGGTGCGCGCACAGGTCGCATTTGATTACCTCAAGATTTTGGAGAAACTGTGATGCGGATTCCTGGCTGGAGCCTAAAGCTTTGCGCTTTTTTGATAAAGAAAAATGCAAAACCCGAGCGCAGCTTGCGTGGAAAAAACTCTGCGCAGAAAAAGCTTTTTGCGGGGCGATTAAAGCGCGCGTGGTTTATCGCTTTTGCCCTGCTCACGGGGTGCGCCGGAAACAAACTTCGCTTGCAGGAATGGACCGCCCTGCCCAAAGCGCAATACACAATGCCGCCGTATGCGCATCATCTCGCGCAATATAAAATTGCGCTGGATCCCGGCCACGGCGGGCTTTCGCATTTGCCCGGCTATAAACGCGGTCCCACGGGCAAAGAAGAAGCAGTGATGAATTTGAACGTCGCGCTCTACCTCAAAGAGTTTTTGCAACTCGCCGGCGCGCAAGTGGTGCTGACTCGTGTGGATGACCGTTTCGTCTCTTTGAATGAACGCGCCGAAATCGCCGCAGCCGCGCATTGCGATTTTATGATCTCGCTGCATCATAATGCCAGTGATCGGATCACGGCCAATCACACCACGGTCTTTTATCATTTGCACCCCGACTATTCGCCGATGAGCATGGACTTGGCGCGCGCCGCTTATTTCGGCCTCGTCGAAGCCCTGCGCTTGCCCGAGATTTCGCCGGAGGGTTTGCTTGCGGATAAAATCATTTATCCCGCGGGATTCGGTTTGCTGCGCGCGGCCAAACTTCCCGCGATATTGCTCGAATCCTCTTTCTTCTCCAATCCGCAAGAAGAGCAAAGGCTCATGCAAGCGTCCTACAATCGCCGCGAGGCGTACGGCATTTTTCTCGGACTCGCGCGTTGGGCCGCGAGCGGCGTGCCGAGCGCGAAGCTCATTCAACCCAAGGAAATTTCGCGCAGCAAAACGCCGGAGATAATTTACGCGCTTGCCGACGGAGTTTCCGAACGCAGCAATCGGCCGAATAGCGCGTTGGCGATTTTTTCCGAAAGCGTGGTGTTGCAACTGGATGGCGAGCGCGTGCCCGCGCAGTTAGAGCTGCCGAAGAAGCGCGTGCGTTTTCAACCGGCAACGCCTTTGCGCAACGGCGCGCACCTCGTGCAAATCGATTTGCAAAATCTTTTCAAGCAGCACAACCTGCCGCGCGTGGATACGCTGATCGTGGCCGCGCCGCCGGATTCCATGTCCTTTATTGCGCCGGCGCGCCGCCTGCCCGCGGATGGAATTGCGACGATGCCGATAGAGATTGCTGTGTGGGATAAAGATCGCGAGCCGGTGTGGGAAGGGACAAAAGTGAAGGTCACCGCGGCGCGTGGCCGGATTGAGAATTTGAGCTTGCGCTTGCAAAACGGCCGCACGAAGATCTACTATCAAAGCGCGAAGGAGAGCGGCCCGGACTGGCTTTTCATCGAAGCCGAGTCGTGCCGCGATACGTTCGCGCTCGAGTTAGCGCCCGCGGGCGAGCTGCGCACATTGAGCGGAACGGTGCGGGATGATTCCACCAATCTTGCGCTCGCGGACGCGCAAATTATAATCGACGACTCATTGCATGCGAGCACGGACGAGAACGGATTTTTCTTCGTGCCGAATCTCGCGCCGGGCGCGCGTCGCGTTGCGGTTCAAGCGCGAGGCTATCAGCTCGCGGTGCAGCACCTGACGATTGCAAACGAACAAAGTGCGCAGCTGAACGCGCGCTTGCAACCCATACTCGGCGGGCTGTTGCACCGGCAAGATTTTATTCTCGATGCCGCGGGCGGCGGCGCTGAAAGCGGAAGTATTTTCGCAGCGGGCGAGACCGCGGCGCAAGCGAATCTTGCGTTGGCGCAAGCGCTCGCCGATACGCTGCGCTGGGCCGGCGCGAAGGTCACAATGATCCGCGCCACGGACACGACACTCACGACGACGGCGCGCATCGCAGCGGTCAATCAAATTGCGCGCGGCTGGTATTTGAAATTCGTTTATCGCAACTGGGAGCGCGATTCGACCGCGGTGCAATGCACGATCTACCCCGGCAATCAAGCCGGAGAGAATCTGGCGACGGCGATCAACGCGGCATTCGCGCGGCACGCGCGCACAGGCACGACGTTGCTGCGCAACACGAGCGTGCCCGAAGTCACACTCACGAATAAGACCGCGGTCGAAGTTGTGATGCACTGTTCTCAGCCGGAGATAACGCGCCAGTTGCGCGCTCTGTTTTCCGGCATCGCGCGTTTTCTGCAAGAAGAAAAACAGCGGAGCGGACAAGAGGAGGCGGCGCAATAAGTTGCGCGCGATATTCGCGTAACAGAGCCGTGTGCCTCACCGATTAATCGTGACAGTTCCCGAAGGCAACAGGTTCGCGCGATTGTTCATGGCCTGCGGCGCATGCGCGCTCAAAAGATTCGGACCGATGTTTTCATCGGCGAGCAGAGTAAGATACGTGGGCGTGCTCACATTGTCGGGAT
>CAYNDW010000085.1:0-13638 GCA_964395375.1 uncultured Cytophagia bacterium | reverse complement strand
GGAGTGCGTTCGAGCCAGCGCTGCACGAGGCCGAAGAGCGAGTCGCGTTGCTCCGAGTCGCGCAACACGGTTTGATGGTCCGGCGAAACCTGCGCGTAATACGCGGCTTTGTTATAAAGCAAGCGCTGCTCCGGTTGCATGCCGAGCAGGTTTTCAATCAAACGAAACTGCACGCTTTGAAAACCCGAGGCCGGCAGCAAGTAATCGCGAAATTCGAGGAAGTCCAGCGGCGTCATGGTTTCGAGCACGCGCAGTTGATCCACGAGCAGCTTTTGAATTTCCGTGACGCGCACGAGGCGCGCGACGGCCACGCCGAGATTCTTTTCGTCGATGTAATCATGCGCGAACATGTGCACGACCGAGCTGAGCTCATGAATGATCTGCTTGAACCACAACTCATAGACTTGATGCACGATGATGAAGAGCGTCTCCTCATGCGCGGGCTTGCCATACTCCGCGCTCTTGGGCGCTTGGCTATTGAGCAAGCGGTCGAGTTGGAGGTAGTCGGAGTAATAGATAGGAGGGTAGGGCTTGCTCATGAGGGGTGCTCCGCGCGTTGGTTTGAGTGAACAATTATTGTTGAAATAACCGATTCGCGCTGAGAAAGTCAAGGCGGAATTCATCGGCGCCTTTGCGTTGAACGTTCGTAGCGACGCCTTCAGGCGTTTTACGTTAGAGAGCGCGGACGCCTAAAGGCGTTACTACGAACACATTTTCATCGAATGCTCGCCGGCGCGCGCTGGCCTTCCGGAATCAAAGAGATAAAATGGTATCCCGCTTTGCGCTGCTCGAAATCTTTGCGCGCTTGTTCGAGCAACGCGGGCGATTGCAAAAGCTCGAGGGCAGAATATGCCAACGTCTTCGCGGCGACGGCCATGCCTTTCTCGCCAATAGAGCCGCCGGTGCACGCCACGATTTGCCAACTATGTCCGGGCGCGCCGAGCGTGTAAGTCGCAACGGTGAAGCCGATGGTTGGCACGGTCCAGCTCACGTCGCCGACGTCGGTCGAAGCTTTGCCTTGCTCCGGCTCGGCGCTCAATGGGTCAATCGTTTCGGCCAAAGCGAGTTCCGGTTTATTGGGCAACGGCGCCTGCGTTTTGCGCGCAAAAGCTTTTTCTTCTTCATTAAATTGCGGCGGCCCGACCAGCTCGAGATTTTTTTGAATGAGTTGCGCGAGCGGCCAGTTCGGCAAAATTTCATGCGTGTCGGAATCGATTTGCGAAGCGACGGTCGTACCCGTCATAAGCGCCGCGCCCTTCGCAATGTCGGCGAGGCGCTCGAACATGTATTCGACCGTGCGATGTTTATCGGCGCGCAGATAGTACCACACTTGCGCCGTGGGCGGCACGACATTCGGCTGGCCCCCGCCGTCGGTGATGACGTAGTGCATGCGCGCATCTTCGGGCAAATGCTCGCGCAGAAAATTCGCGGCGACGTTCATCAACTCCACTGCGTCGAGCGCGCTTTTGCCTTCGTGCGGCGAACGCGAAGCATGCGCGGCTAATCCGCGAAAACTATACTTCACCGAAACGAGTGCTTTGGTATAACCGAAACTCGATTGCGTGCGATCATTCGCATGCCAATGCAGCACCGCGTCGCAATCGTCAAAGCGGCCGTCCTTCACCAAATAAATTTTGCCGATGCCGGTTTCCTCCGCGGGCGTGCCGTATAAACGAATCGTGCCGGGCAAATTGTGTTTGGCCATCGCGTGGCGCAATGCAATCGCGGCCGCGGTGCTGGCCGTGCCGAACACGCTGTGGCCGCAGCCGTGACCGTTGGCATTGTCCGCTCGCGCTTCGCGCTCCGGCGCAGCTTTTTGCGAGAGTCCGGGCAGCGCATCGAACTCGGCGAGAATGGCGATGATGGGCTTGCCGGCGCCATAACTCGCGATGAAGGCGGTGGGCATGTTGGCAACGCCTTGCTCCACCGTGAAGCCGTTCGCGCGCAACCAATCACTCAACGTCGCGCTCGATTGCCGCTCTTGCAAACCGATCTCGGCGAGTTGCCAAATATGCCGATTGACGGCCACGAGCTTGGCGTCGTTTTGCGCGATCCACTCGCCAACAGTTTTTTTCTCAACGGGCAATTGCGCGTGCGCGAGCGAAAAAAAGACGAGCGCGAACAAACCCAAACACGAACGTAAGACTTTGAGCATGTGCTACTCCTTTCTGAAATTTCACCACACACTACTCCGAGCCCCAATTGAATTCCACTGCGCGTCTCCCTTGCTGTCATTCAGAAGGAATCTTTTTAGGCACTGGGCAGCATCTCCAGCACGTAAAAAGATTCTTGCAGAATGACAGTTTGAAGCGCGTTGCCAAAACTTTTAAGCGGCACGATTAATCCGCGCGAGAATTTTATTTTCCTCGCGGCGCATGCGGCGTTTGTCTTGGGGGGAATGATCGTCGTAGCCGAGCAGGTGCAAAATGCCGTGTGCAATCAAACGGTGCAGCTCTTGACCCAACGTTACTTTGTAACGCGCGGCAAAGCGCTTGGCGACTTCCGGGCAAATATAAAGCGCGCCCAAACGCGCGCCCTCGGGTGAGACGCCGAGATCGAAGGTGATGATGTCCGTGGAAGAAGCGTCGTGGAGATAATCATCGTGGAGTTTTTGAATGGTTGGCTCATCAACGAAAATGATTTCGACTTCCGCCGGAGTCTCTTCATGCGCGGCCCAGAGCGCGCGCAACGCAGCAACGACGCGCGCGCGGTTGCCGAGGAGGCGCTGCGCAATTGTGGTGCGCGGCAGTTTTAGATGAAGCGCGTTTTTCATGCGTTGATATGTTCGAGGAGAATTCGTTACGGCTAGGTTGCAACTCTCTTCCAATGTCATTCTGGAAGAACCTTCCCTAGTTCTCGATACGCAGCCTGTTTTAAGAGGTGTGCCAAGTGCTAGGGAAGTTCCTTACAGGATGACATTCTGAATGACACGGTTCGGGAAGACCTCGCGGCGTGTTTTCGATTTTGTTCGGCAAACTTCCTTCGAGCGGCGCTACGCATGAGCGCCCGCTTCTTCGTCAATATCCGAGTCGTCATCTTGCTCGACGCCGCGTTTATCTTTGGGGAGGTCATTTTTCGAATCGTCCGGATAGTGAATCCGGCCGTGATAAATGCCGGTGAGCGTGCGCTCGAAGCTCGCCTTGATCTTGTTGAGATCGCGCAAGGTCAGCGGGCATTCATCCAATTCGCCCGTGGTGAAACGTTCGGCCACGATGCCGCTCACGATGTGGCGAATCCGGCTAACCGAAGGTTCGCGATAGGCGCGCACCGTGGCTTCCACCGCGTCGGCGAGCATAAGAATGCCGGTCTCTTTAGTTTGTGGTTTCGGGCCGGGGTAGCGAAACGTGGACTCTTGCATGTCCTCGTCTTCGCTCAACTCTTGCGCCTTCTTATAAAAATACGCGACGAGATTCGTGCCGTGATGCTGCGGAATGAAATCGCGCAACACTTTGGGAATGCCGTTGCTCTCTGCGATTTCGAGGCCGCGCTTGACGTGATTGGTGATGACAAGGCAACTCATGCTCGGCGCGAGTTTTTCGTGCGGGTTTTTTCCGCCCTTTTGGTTTTCGACGAAATACTCCGGCTTTTCGATTTTGCCGATGTCATGATAGTAGGCGCCGACGCGCGCGAGCAGCGAGTTCGCGCCGATGGCCTCCGCCGCGGCTTCGGAAAGCGTGCCCACGAGAATGCTGTGATAATAAGTTCCGGGCGCGCGCAAGGCCAGCTCATGCAGCAAGGGCCGGTTTAAATCGGAAAGCTCGAGCAGCGTGGCGTCGGTGGTGACGTCAAACAGGTATTCCAGAATAACCATGACGCCGTAGGTGAGAATCGGGCAAAAGAGCGAAGTGAGCGCGCTATAAAAAAGATTGCTTAATAAACGTTCGAACGGCGTATAGAGCAGAAACGCCATGGTGAGCACGATGAAAAAATGCGCGACGCCGAGATAGAAGATCGCCTTGATGATCCAGGAGCGCGAGCGCACCTTGCGCACGGCGAGAATGCCGGCGGCGCCAATCAGCAAACACGAAAACGCCAGGCCGAAATCATTGCCGTGCAAGCTGCCCAGCATCAAGCTTAAGGTGACCGTGCCCACAAACCCGACTTGCGCGCCGAAAAAAATCGTGAGCAGCATGGGCGCGAGCGCCATGGGGATGAGATAATCCGGCGCCTCGAAACGATGGGCCAGATGCGCGAGAAAGAGCACGAGCGCAAGAATGAGCGCGATCAAGAAAAATTTGCTCAAATCGGTGTAAAGATCGTCATGCCGTAGCGCGAGATAAGCTCCCAACACGGTCAGCGCGAGCGCGATAATCAAAAATTTTCCCACGAGCGGCAAGAACCAACGCCCCGCACCTTCGGAAAGCCGCTGCTGCACTTTTTCGGCTTCCAGGGATTTGAGTTTTTGTAGATGTTCGCGCGTGATCTTTTCATGGCGCGCGAGAATCTTCTCGTATTGCAGCACGGTCCCGCGCCCGCGCGGAACGCGCTGTAACGTCTCGCGCAAGCGCAAGTCGGTTTCTGCTTGCTCGTAAAAAAGATTAGGCCCGAGAAACGCGATGAGAATTTGATAGCCCAGCGTGACCGTGGGGTCTTTAATGTTTTCGATCTCGCGCAGCTTTTGTAAGACCGCATTGTTCCGCGCCTCGCTGGTTATAAGTCCGCTTAAATCCTCCACCATTTCGCGGGCGCCCTGGCGCAGGGAAACCTTCGTCACGTAAGCCGGCAGCGCGGTGCGCTCGACATTGAGAATGCCGAGCGAATGCAGATCGCGCGTGATGCGCGTCAATTGTTTGAAGAAATCTTTGGGGCTGAGGGGATAGCGTTTCAGGCCTTGCAAGAGCACCGTGGCGCCGGCGCTGGCGAGCGTGGTGTGGTGCTCGGAAAAAATATCGTGCAGTCGGCGCGCTTTGAGGGAGTCCGGCGAGATGGAATCGAGCACACTTTCCAGGGCCGTGAGAAAATTTTGCAGCCGGCGGGCTTGCAATGCGGCGGTGGAATCGCGGCGGTCGAACACGGGATAAACGCTTTCGCGCGCGAGCTGTTGATCGTGTTCGTATTCTTCCGCGGTTTTATTTATGGAAAAAGTAAAAGGCGAAATGATTTGTTCGCCGAGGTAAATATCGCCTTCGTGCAAATCTGCAAATTGAAACGATTGGCCGCGCGGAAAAAAACTAAGCGTGAGCAGGGTGAAAACCAAACCGATGAAAAATTGCCACCGATGCTCGCGCCAACGTATTTCACGAAGACTCAGCTTGAGCACGGAACGCACACCGGCGGATAATCTGGGCGAAAGTTTACTCACCGCAATCACCCGCGTTTTTAACGTTGGTGCAAGTCATACGCTTTAATGATGTCGCGCACCAGTTTGTGGCGCACCACGTCCTTGTCGTCTAAATACACAAACGCGATGCCTTCGATGCCGGCGAGAATTTCGCGAATTTGAATCAAGCCCGATTCTTGTTTGCTCGGGAGATCGACTTGTGTGATGTCGCCCGTGATGATCGCTTTGGAATTGAGGCCGAGGCGTGTGAGAAACATTTTCATTTGCAGCGGCGAGGTGTTTTGCGCTTCGTCTAAAATGACAAACGCGTTGTTCAACGTGCGGCCCCGCATGTAGGCGAGCGGCACGATTTCGATAATCTGCGTTTCCAAATAGCGCCGCAGCTTGTCGGGCGGAATCATGTCGTTGAGCGCGTCATAGAGCGGCCGCAAATAGGGATCGACCTTCTCTTTAAAGTCTCCGGGCAAAAAGCCGAGGCTCTCGCCGGCTTCCACTGCGGGGCGGGTGAGCACAATGCGCTCGGCTTGGCGATCGCGCAGATTGGCAACGGCGATGGCAACCGCGAGATAAGTTTTGCCCGTGCCCGCGGGGCCGATGGCGAACACAATGTCGTTCTTCTGTGTCGTCTGATAGAACTCCGCCTGACCCGCGCTTTTAGGTTTGATCGCAGCGCTCTTGGTATACACAATCGCGGAGTGCCCAGCCGGAGGTTGCTTCAGAGGGAAATCCGAAAAATCGCCGCGCTTGACAACCTCGACCACGGTGGCAATGTCCGTGGCGCGCAACTCGCCGTTGCGGGTGAGCATGAGAATTAGTTCGGTGAAAACGCGATCGAGGAGTTTGAGTTCTTGCTCTGCGCCGAGCAAAATAAGCTCACTGCCGCGCGCAACGATACGGGCTTTGAAGTGTTTGGAGATTTCGTTGAGGTAGCGATCCCCTTGGCCGAGAAGGCGAAGCGTGTCGACGCCATGCAGGCTGATGCGGTGTTCGTGTTGATCCAAGCTGGCAAAACCTCGTTAAGGCATGTGGTAAAAAATAAAAGCAGGCTAGGAGACGCGTCTCTTAGCCTGCTTCTTGGGGAAACTCATATCAGGTTATCGCGGAACGCGCAAAACCGTGTACGGATAAATTTTGCTCGGGTCGTCGCCGATAATGTCTTTGTTGGCTTCATAAACCTTGCGCCACATCCCCGGATCGCCGAGCACGCTGGCCGCTCCGGAAATCTTCGCCAAGTAATCGCCTTTGGCCACGAGATATTCGTTCGGGCCGTTTTCGCGATGAATCTTGAACACTTGCTTGGGATAGATGAGATTGGCGTTCTTGATTTGATCGCGATTGTAGGAGTAGATTCGCATCCACTGCATCGGATCTTTGTAAATATCTTCCTTGCCGGAAATCTTCCAGAGGTAATCGCCCTTTTCCACATTGTATTCCGTGTACAAGGCTTGCGGCATACGGCTGCGCAGTTGCGTAAGCTTGCCGTCGATGACTGCGATGCGGTCTTGCATTTCGGTGAGCGCGGCGATCTTGCTCTTCTTCATTTCATCCAAACGCGCTTGCAATGCTTCGATCTCCGCGCGGCGCTTGAATAATTCTTCGGGCGAGAGGGACATCATGCCATCCACGTCCGCTTCCAATGCTTTCAATTGATCACGATACGCGTCGACGCCGGCTTTGTCCGTGCCGATCATCGCGTAAATCGCGTCCCATTCCGCTTTGATTTGCGCATCGACGCCGACTTCTTCTTGCGTCGCTGCGGCAATTTCCGCCTCGGCGGCGGCCATATCGGCTTTCGCTTTGGCCTCTGCGGCTTGGCAATCGGCGAGTTGTTTGTTATAATCTTCCATACTCATCTTTTGCGCAAACACGGGGTTTGCCAAGCCGAGCACGAACACGCCGAGTATAAGAGTTAGAAAAATTTTTCCACAGGATTTCATTGCTTCCCTCCTCATTTAGAGGTCGTTTGGGGATTCATGACACATTCAGTTTTGGTGGATTGATCAAGCTCGTAGAGCGATTACATCCCGAGTCGTTTGGCGACCGCGGCTTTCTCCGCTTGGGCCTTTTGCAAATCGGCTCGTTTTTGCGCAACGCGACTCTTCGCTTGCTCGCGTGTTCTTTGCTTTTCCGTCACCATTGCCTGCGCTGCTTGTGTCGCGTTTTGGCAGTCTTGCAGGGCTTTCAGTTGCGTCTCATTGGGATGCTTCGAGCATGCCGACAGAGCCATTGTCGTCAACATACCCGCCACCATAAACTTGGCTAGACTGGACTTCAGCGATTTTGCCATGGGCCTCTCGCCTCCTAAAGGTTAGTTCGAAACCTTGGTATTTGCCTTCACTCTTGTGGTTGCGGCCTTAGAATGACGCCCAACCGAGTTACTAAAATGTTGTTGTCTATCAAGAGCGCTTCAAAATTGCGCGACGATAGTATCAAAAAATTGCCCGATTGTCAAGCGAAAATTCCCCTTGCTGGTAATGCCGCAGTTCGGGAGGCACCGCGCAACGCGTCATGCCGGCATTCGGAAAGTGTGAAGTATAACCTATTTTATGCCCGGAGCAGTAAGAAGATTAATTCGGAATGACATTTTTGGAGCGGAGTTTTTGTAAGCGCGCTTCGCGGCGCTGGAGATCGTTTTTATGCGCAAGCATTTCCGCGGACGAACGCAAGCCTTCCAGCATTGCCAACGCGCGCAACGCCCGTTGCACGACTTCCAACGCGCGACCATAATCCTTCGCGCGATGCTCCAAATATTTCGCCAGCTCGATGAATGGCAGCGGATGAAAGGCGAACTGCGCGATCGCGCGCTCCCATACGCGGCCGGCGTCTTCATAACGCCGCCGGCTTTTATAACAAAAACCTAAAGCCAGCAGGTCTTCGCGCCGGTGCGAAGTTTCAGCACGAGCGAGCAAATTTTCAAACAGCGCGATGCTCGTCTCCAACTCGCCCGCTTCGCGATAGAGCCGCCCGATTTTGTGCAACTCCTCGCGCGAGGCTTGCCATTTGAACGGGGCTTGCACGAGCTGGCCGAGATACGTTGCCAGCGCGGCCGTGGTCACAATGTCCTCGCGGTTGTGCGCGAAGATCTCCGCGAGTTGCGCGGTCTTGCCGGTGCGCACGAAGTCAAAATAAATTTGTGGAATCAAAAAACTCGGCACGTCTGCGCGGCGCGATTTGCCGAGAATGTTCGTTTCCAAATTTCCCAGCGTGCAGTCTTGCACGCGGTCTTTCCACATGCGGCGGCTCGCGTGCAACACATCGAAATGCGGCAAGCGGCCAAAGTCGAGGCGCATGCGATTGAGAATGGCGCGCGACACAAGCAAGGGCACATCGAAACTTTTCCCGTTGAAAGAAATCAGGCCTTGCACCTCGCTCATGTGGCGCTGCAAAGCCGTGAGCATCGCGGCTTCTTCCTGCGGCTGGCGCAAAAAATATTGCCGCACGATGAAATGCTCTGCGGTAAAATAGCCCACGCCCAACAGAAACGCGAGCGTGCCCGCGCCCCCGGCCAGCCCCGTGGTTTCCGTATCGAGGAACAGCGCGTGGCGCGGAACCATTTGCGCGAGTTGATCATCCTTGCCCGCAATCCCCAATGCCGCGCTCGTGACTTCCAACAAATGCGCAAGCTGCACGGGACCATGAGCTTCATCCAAAGCATAACTCCGTTCGACCACGAAACACCCCTCGCGCTCTTCTCCGCCGAGCAAACGCGCCAAGGCGTCGTGACTCGTCGTGACCCGCGCTGCGCGCACCCGAGTTTGCAGATGATCGAACTCGCGAAGTTTTTCTTTGAGACCGAGTTTGCTCATGGTAGTTGAGGGGATTGGGCTAATTGAGTATTCATATCCAGTATAACTGAACCTCAGGAGAATTTCAAGCTGCGAAATTTGCGTCGCAGCGCTTCGGCCTTGTGCCGAAGTCATGGCCGCCGTTTCGCTTCCATGCGTATTTGACAGAGCTATTGTTCCGCACCACGCCGCGATTGCAAGTAAGAGAGTCCAATCATGGACTTTCAAACAGGAGTGCTTATGTCAAAGGATTTGTTGGCGCGGACGCGCAGGTTACGGTTGTTCGGGGCAATGATCATTTCTCTCTTCGCAGTAAGCTGCACCACTCCCACCTCCAATGTTGTCAATCCCGCGATTGTCAAAGGTCTCGTTGTTGATAAAAAAACGCTGACGCCGCTCGCCAGCGCGTTGGTGCAAGCGCTGCCGTTTGCCGAGACCGCGCAAACTAACGAGGACGGCGAGTTTGTGCTTTCCGTACAATTGTCCGACTCCACGGCGAAACTCGTGTCCATCGTTATCTCGAAAACCGGCTTTGTGCGCGACACGGTCGGTATGTATGCGATTCAGGCAAATAAAACGGTGTCGCTGCCCGAAGTGCGCATGGCACGCGTGGACGGCAGTACTTCCGGGGGCGCTTCCGGCCCGGCGAGCAACATCGTGTTGCTCGAAATCGAGAACAGCAAAATTTTTGTGGCCGGTTCAGGCGGTGATGCAACTTCGGTTTTGACTTTCGAAGTGCGCGATGCGACCGGAGCGCCCATCGATCTTGCGCATCAGGCCACGGTGAATTTTCGCATTGCCAGCGGCCCCGGCGGCGGCGAAGGCGTTGCGCCCGCTTCGGCAACGACGAATGCGCTGGGCCAAGTGACAACCACAGTGCAGAGCGGCACGATAGCCGGCCCGATTCAGCTCGTGGCGAGCATACCAACCTCGGTGGTTTCCTCCGCGCCCGTGCCGCTTTCGATACACGGCGGCTTGCCGCATGCCGGACATTTTTCCGTTGTGGCGAAACAGTTGAACTTTGCTGGGTACAATATTTACGGCTTGGAAAATCCCGTTACGGCATTTGTGGGTGATCGTTATTCGAATCCGGTGCCGCCGGGAACCTCGGTGCAATTTCAAAGCACGGGCGGCATCATCGGCGGCTCGGCTGGCACCGAAGCCCTGGGCCGCGCGACCGTAACTTTGCTTTCCGCTTCGCCGCAGCCGCAGGGCATTGTGGGCGCGCCCGCGCCGTTGAATGAGCCGGGCTACGCGCGTATTACCGCGGAAACGATTGACGAGAACAAGCAAAAGATCACTGCGAACACTGTGGTGTTATTCTCCGGCAGAACGCAAATGTCCGTGACGCCCACGACGTTTACGCTGCAGCCGCTCAAATCGCAGTTGTTCAATTATGTGGTGAGCGATCAAAATAAAAATCCCTTGGTGGCGGGGACAAACCTCGCGGTGAGCACGGACGTAGGCACCGTGGCGGGAGATAAAAACCTCGTGCTCGAAGACACGCATTCGCGCGCATTCACGCAGTTCTCGTTCGTTTTGACGAACGCAAACCCGGACAGCACCAAGGCAAAAGACGCGACCGTTGAAATCAAAGTGAGCAGCTTGAATGGCAATGGCACTTTGACGATACGAGGGACTATGCTGCCGCTGAAGTAGCGCGCCGCGCTTTTTTTCTGGGAGCGGTGGAATTCTATAAAAGACTTTTATGGAGAAAGCGGCTTCATCAGGCAATGGGCCGATCAAATTATCCGACACTGCATGCCCGTCGCCGTTAAAAGCGCAACACATACTTTGGCGCAGCAACGCGGTTATCGCGCTCCAACGCAAGAATGATTGCACCTCCACACGCATCATTTTTCTCACCGCAACCGAGCTCTTGCTGCGTTGAGTCACTCTGGGTTTCCGGTTTGACTCTCCCGTCCGGCGTAACGGCTTGCCGCGCAGTCGGACAATTCGCCAAATGCACGATCTCCCATCATCTTCCGGACGGGACGGGGTTAGAGTGGAAACGACGACGCTGCGCTGTACTTTAATAGGAATCCGTAATGCCTCAGTTACTGGTGGAAAACGTAGCGCAGACATCTTGTCTGCAGGCAGGGATGCCTGCGCTACTTCACACGTAACTGAGGCATTACGGAATCCTAAGAATTGGCTTGACTCTGAGCCGGTGCGCCTCTATTTTGATTAGGAATCCAAATCAATGTTTGTTTTGCATCAAACACAGGAGGCGCATATGCGCAAGCAAATCGTTTTCGCGGGAATTGGTCTCGCGGTATTGCTGTTGAGTTCGGCCGCTATCTTGCAAAGTAAGAGCGGCGCGAGTGTGGCTTATCCCGAGGGCTATCGCGCGTGGCCGCACGTCAAGTCGATGGTGCTGCAAGCCGGTCATCCGTTGTATGAGGCGTTCGGCGGCATTCACCACATCTATGCCAACGCGAAAGCGCTCGAGGCCATGAAGGCCGGCAAGGTATATCCCGACGGCGCGGTGCTCGTGTTCGATTTGTTGGAAGTGAAAACCGAGAACAATGCCATGGCCGAAGGCGCGCGTAAAGTCGTCGGCGTGATGCAAAAGGACGCGAAGAAGTTTGCGGAGACCGGCGGCTGGGGCTTCGAAGGCTTCAAGGGTGACACGAAAGACCGCGCGGTGACGGATGCGAAGACCGCGTGCTTCGCGTGTCACGCGGGCCAGAAGCCGCAAGACTACGTGTTCACGACGTATCGCAAATGAAGCCTAAGCTTTTGTTTATTGCCGGAGGCGTGGCATTGCTGGGCATTGCAGTGCTAGTGTTTGAGTATCGACGCCGCGCGGAGGGCGCGCAGCTTTATCGCGAGTTTGGTTGTGGCGCTTGTCACGGCGAGCAGGTTGAAGGCAGCGGGCGCGGACCGGAGTTGCGCGGTTTGTCCGCGCATTGGCAGTCTGCAACACTCGCAACTTATCTTCGCGATCCGGCCGCAGCGCGTGTGAGTGATGAACGGTTGCGCCTTTTATCGCAACGTTACTTTCCGCTTTCCATGCCCGCGTTTGAAGATTTACAAGAGGCGCACTGCCGCGCGTTGGCTGATTATCTTTTGCAACATTAGCCTGCGTCGTTTATATTGCCGTGACCTGAGAGCCAGGTCAGAACCTGGCTCTCGAATTTTTTAGCGGCTCATTCCAACTTGGACGCAGCATGCCTTCGTTGTTTGACCTCAATGCGCAACATCTCGAAGTCGACAGTAAGATTGCCGCGGCGCTCGAAAGAATGTCGCAAGCCTTTCGCGTGTTGTTGTGGGAGAAAACCAAAACGCATCAGCTCAGTCCCATTCAGGTGCAATTTTTGGTTTATCTGCTCTATCATCCCTCCTCGCAATCCACCATCAGTCATCTCGCCAAAGAATACACGCTCACGCCTGCGACGGTCAGCGATGCGATCACAACTTTAGAAGAAAAGCAACTCGTCGCGCGGGAACGCAGCCGCGTTGATCGCCGCGTCGCCTTTATTGCGCTCACCGGCGAGGGCAAAAAAAACGCGCGCAAGCTCGCTTCGTGGGCGGAAGTCATTCGCGCCTCGATCGCCGATTTTCCCGGGGAAGAAAAAGTCGTCGTGATGAAATTTTTGATGCGGCTCCTCGCGGCTTTGCAGCAGGCGGGCGTAATCACGATTGCGCGCATGTGTATTACGTGCAAATTTTTTCAGCCGGAAGCGCATCCCGCATCGCGCGCGCCGCACCATTGCGGCTTGTTGAATAAGCCCCTCGCCGATACGGAGTTGCGACTCGATTGTCCTGAACATCAAAGCCTGGCGCCGCCGGTTTAATGCGTAGGCCGGCTTCCAATCCGAGTTTGATTCACCAACCCAAGAAAATGCCCAATCTAGATTTGCCCGCGCCCATCGCCGAGCGCTGCATCACTATCCCGAACCGTCATTGCAAGAGCATCGCACCGCTGCGCGATTATACGCGGAGTTGGAGAAGTTGCGCCCGCTTGAACTCGCCCGCATTGCGGGCACGGGCGTGGTGGCGCGCTTGAAAGGGAAAAATAAGAATGCGCCGCTCGTCGCGATTCGCGGGGATATTGATGCGTTGCCGATTCAGGAAGAGACGGGCTTGCCGTGGGCTTCAACGCATGCGGGCGTGATGCATGCGTGCGGCCATGATGTGCATGCGAGTTGGGCGATTGACGCCGCGCAATTGGGGACGCAAAATCGCGCGCACGGCGACGTGCTCATCGTTTTGCATCCGGCGGAGGAAACCGGCAAGGGCGCGATGGCTTTATTGGAGAGTGGAATATTGAACGGTGTGGCCGCGATCTTAGGCGCGCACGCGAATCGGCGAGTATGGCCTTGTCTCTGGCCGAACGTTTTTGTATATTGACGCCGTTCTTCCAAAGTGACAAGAGACCCCAATAACTTTCAGAGCCTCTTATGAACGCGCGCGTCACTTCTTGCTTACTGAAAAACGATACGCTAACCCTTCCAACTTCGCGTCACAAACCTTCGAAGCAAATTGCCGGCGATTACATCTCGAGGCAATGGTCCAAGTCCAATCTTGCTAGCTCTTCTTACATAAAAAACTTCCTGCGCCAACGAA
>CAYNDW010000084.1:8322-13667 GCA_964395375.1 uncultured Cytophagia bacterium | reverse complement strand
TAAGGATTGCCGATTAAATAACTTTCTCATTTTCTTTAGGGCGTCATTCCCGCAGTCTTTAAGCGGGAATCCATTTTAGACGCTTGGATGCCCGATTAAAGCGCTCGGGCATGACAGACCAAACGGGTAAATTATAAAAACGGCGATCCTAAGGCAAGCGATTAGCGGCGAACCAATTTTAAAATCGTTTTGCCCGAAATAGTTTTTGCTTTTTGCGGGGCAACAGCGCGAGCATCATAGAAACTTTTGCATCGAGAGTCAACAGCTAATTCCGCGCTCTTGACTTTCAAAGCAAAATTGCCTACATAGGCCGCACATTCAACAACATCTTTGAGCTTGGCATGCCGATTCTGCACTCTCCGCCGCTGCGAGACTGGTTGGTTTTGGGCGGTTTCTTGATTCTGATTTTTATGTTGCTCGTGGTGGCCGAGGGGCTGCGTCGTCGGCGTTTCGCCGGCCCGGAGCTTACGCGCAAAGCCGTGCATCTGCTCACCGGTGTTTTGATTTTGACCTGCCCGTTTGTGTTCCTCACTGCCTTGCCTCTGCTTCTTTTGGCTGCCCTATTTATCTTCGTCAACTATTTTTCTTTGCGGTATAACTTCTTTGCCGGCATTCATGTCAATTCGCGCCCCACGTGGGGCACGGTCTTTTATCCAATCTCGTTTTTTATTTTACTGCTGTTGTTTTGGGAACGCAATCCGCTCGCGCTGTTGGTAGGTATGAGCCTGCTGGCAATTGCGGATGTGGGCGCGGCGCTGGTGGGCGAAAATGTCAAAGCGCCGATCAAGCTGCCGTTGCCCGGCGATCAAAAATCCGCGCAAGGCGCGCTCGCCATGTTTGTCTGCTCCGCGATTTTAATTTTCTGCGGTCTCCGGTTTCTCGGCCCGGCGCAAAATTTTTCGCCCGCGTTTCCATGGCTGTTGGTTATGACCTTGGCCCTTGCGTTGTTGGCAACGGTGGCGGAAGCGCTCTCGTGGCGCGGCTCCGATAATCTTTCCGTGCCGCTTTTAAGCGCAACGGCCACGGCTTTTTTAATGCAGGCCTCGCCGGAAAACGCGCAACGATTTTTGTTGGGCGAAGCGCTGGCAATGTTCGTGGCGGTGCTTTCTTATCGCTTGCGCTTTTTAGACGCCGGCGGCGCGGTGCTCACTTTCATTTTAGGCACAATCATCTTTGGCCTTGGCGGCTGGTCGTTCAGCTTGCCGATTCTCGCGTTCTTCGTGCTCTCCAGTTTACTCTCAAAGTTTGGCGCGGCGCGCAAAAAATCCGCGCATGATAAATTTCAAAAAGGCAGTCGCCGCGATTTTGGGCAAGTGCTCGCGAATGGCGGCGTTGCCGGAGGGCTGGTCGTGTTATGGTATTTGCAGCCCGATCCGCGGTGGTACTTTCTCTATCTCGGCGCAGTCGCAGCCGTGACCGCGGATACGTGGGCCACGGAGATCGGCGTGCTTTCCACCACGCCGCCGCGTTTGATTACGTCCGGGCAAATCGTTGCGACCGGCACTTCCGGCGCGATTTCAAATCTCGGCTTGATGGGAGCATTGCTCGGCGCGCTTTGCATTGCAATCCTCGGCTGGGCCGTGCAATGGCGCGAGCCGGTTTATCAATTCGGCTGGGCTGGCGCGGCGCTCATCACGTTCGGCGGCGTGCTCGCGCATTTGTGCGACAGCTTGCTCGGCGCCACGATTCAAGCGCAACAGCGCTGCTCCGTTTGCGCGAAGGTTAGCGAGAAAAAAGGCGAGTGTTGCGGCGTGGAAAGAGTGCCGCACTCGGGCTGGCGTTGGATGGATAATGACATGGTCAACGGCCTGTGCGGATTATGCGGCGTGCTCGTAGTGTTGTTGGGAAAACCGATGTTGTGAAAATTTTAAGCTAAAGCGCGACGCACTTCCAAAGTGCGTCGCGCTTGGATAAATTCATTATGAAACCTCAAAAAAATTTTAAACGACCCGTTTCGCGTTTTTCATTAACCCCCAACGCGCGGAAGCCCAAAAGCAAAAGTTGGCGCGGCCTCACCTGGCTTGCGTGTGCGATTCTGCTCTATGGCGCATACTCGTATCTCGGCGGCAGTTCCGGCTTGATTCAGTACGTGCGGCTGCTGCAGCGCCGCAGCCAAACCGAAAGAGCTATTGCGCTGCAGCAAGCGCGGCAGGACAGCTTGCAACAGGTTATTCGCGCGTTGAAAGACGATACGACCTACATCGAAAAAGTCGCGCGCGAGCGTTATTACATGGGCAAGCCCGGCGAAAAAATCTACACCGTGGTCAAGCAGCCTAGGACGGATAATTCGAAATAGTGATCATGACGAGCACATTGTTACCCCACTCTCCTCAAAACTTCACGGCCAAACTCAAAGGCTATTTCCTCACCGGCCTGTTAGTGCTCGTGCCCATCAGCTTGACCGTTTATATTATCTACGAATTGTTTTTAGCGATTGACGGCATTCTGAAGCAAGTCGTGTTCGTCATCATTCGCGAATCGTTTAACGCGATTAATTTGCACCCGATTCCCGGCGTGGGATTCATCACGCTCTTGCTCTTGATCTTGGGCACGGGCATGGCGGCGCGCAGTTACTTCGGCAAGAAGTTGGTCGAAGTCGGCGATCGCGCGGTGACGCGCATTCCGATTATCAGTCGCATTTATAGCACCGTGCAGCAACTCAGCCAAGCCTTTTTTGGGGAGCAGCGGGAGTTTTTTAAGAAGGCGGTGCTCGTGCCGTTTCCGGCGCAGGGCATGTGGCGATTGGGTTTTTTTATGCAGGACGTGCGCGGCGAAATTCCCGAAACTTTGCAGGAGGACATCGTCGCGGTGTTTGTTCCGAGCACGCCGAACCCGACGGGTGGCTATCTCGTCTTTTTTCCCAAAAGCGAAGTCATCGAATTGGAAATGTCGGTGGAAGAAGCGTTGCACCTAATTATGTCCGGAGGCACGGTTTCGTCCAAGAAAAAACGCGCGGCCCCGATGATGTTGACGAAAGATCATTTGGAGAGCTTGCAGAAAAGGAGCGAGTGAGAATGAATGCTCTCGTTCCTCCGCCCCTTGTTCCTGGCCGTTTGGCGCTTTTCATTTCCAGCGCATCGCAACCTCTCAATGCAGACTGCGCGATCGTGAAGAGCAATTCCCCCCTTGCGGGCGGCCAGAGGGGTGTCGCTGATAACCGTATTGCAGATGAAAAGTATTGCTATAGAGGAAATATCGTAGAGGGCAAGATATTTTTCCGTTCCAATAACACCCCCCGAACCCCCCTCAAGGGGGGAATCATCATGCTGTCATTTAGCCTGCTTTTTAGCTCGCTGTTGCGTGCGCAAAACGCCACGACTCCACCTTCGTCTCACGATTCCACTAGTGTCATTCATGTCGAAACGCTCAACTCCGGCAACGCCGCGCCAGCGCTGCGCAATCGCACGGTGTTCGGGCATG
Organism: uncultured Cytophagia bacterium; assembly: GCA_964395375.1. Classification (GTDB taxonomy): domain Bacteria; phylum Zhuqueibacterota; class Zhuqueibacteria; order Zhuqueibacterales; family Zhuqueibacteraceae; genus JABWAN01. The sequence goes on along the minus strand of CAYNDW010000084.1, from coordinate 10,247 downwards.
ATATTGAAATCTACAATTGGCAAACGCAGTTTGAATTTCAAAAAGAGCTGGCGCGCGGCTGGCAACTCGGCGTCTATGAAAATTTCAGTTCGGTGTTGCAACAACAAGCGCGCGGCGAGGCCTGGAAAGACGATCATGACGGCGGCATTCGTCTCGGGCGGCAAATAAACCGCGGCTGGCGCATGGAAGCGCTCGCGCATTCCAAAATTTTCTTTGATGAATTTACCGGCAGTGTGCGCCAAACGGCAAGCGAGTTCAGCAATAACGATTTCAGCTTGAATCGTTTTGATTTGCGCAGCGAAATTAATATTGCCAACCGGCTTCGCCTCACGCCGGGCCTGGGCTATCGCTGGGAAGATATTCTCCAGCGCCAAGATTACGGACCGCATTTCGAACTCGGCCTGACGCTCGCGCCCACGCGTTGGGCGGATTACGAGCATCAGTTCGAAGTGAACGCGCAGCTCGACGATTTGCCGGTGCGCCGCAACGACGATTTGACGATCACCTATGGCGTCACGCGGCAATTTGAAAAAAATGCCAGTGATTCCCTGTTCGTGCGCTATAGTCATGCGCGGCGGGATAATTATTTCACGACGAGCTTTATTGACGAGTTGAATCGCAACCGTCGCGGCCTCGAGAATCGGCTGCAATATCGCGTGGGAGAAACTTGGCGATTTCAGTTGGTCTCGGAATTAAGCGAAGCCGCGGTGGAAGTGGGGCGGCGCCTCTACGCCGCGCATGCCGAAGACGCGAGGCTCGTGAGCCGCTTTCGCCACGAAGATTTGGAGTCGCAACAGCGCGCGCAATTGCTGTGGCAAAAAGAGCGGCTCAAGAGCGATTTGAATTTTGTTTACCGCTCGCGCCGGCGCACGTATGAAATTCCGGACTCGCTGCGCGTTTCGCCGCTCATTCGGCGCTATGCCGGTGAAGGCTATGACTCGGACGATTGGGACTTGGCGCTCAGCCATCGCTTGCAATGGCGCATCGGCCGGCAAGATTCTTTGCGCTGGTTTGGCCGTGTCACGCGTTATGCGCACGACACCGTGAACTTGGACAATCCCAATGACTATGACCGGGTGCAAATGCAAGCGAACGTGCTCTACGAACATCGCTTCCATCCGTGGTTCCGGTTGCGCTGGGAGGCGCGCAGCTATTTGGAGCATCAAGTTTATTTAAAAGGAAATCTCTCGGGCGACAATCGCTGGACGCGCATTTGGCAGCTAGTGCCGCAATTGTTGTTTGGAAAAAGCGCGCGGCTGGCGCTGAAGCAAAGCTTCGGGGTGCGCGCAACTTATATCGACTATGACTTTCCGCAAGCGATTTCCAACCGCACGAGCATCGTGCTGCGGGATTTCTTTGTGGCCGACTCCCTCACCGCCGCGTTAAGCCCGCGCGCCACTTTAGATGTGCAATACAAATTCACCTTGGAAGAGCGCGGGTTGTTGGATTGGGAAGAGTGGTTGCAAAGCCCGCAGGCCGATATTCGCCGGCATTTGCTGGTGCTGCAAGTGCGGCAACAACTCGGACGGCGCTGGGATTTCGCGCCGGGCCTGAGTTATTATCACGAGAAGCAGTGGAACTTCAAAACGCGAGCCCGGCAAAAAGCTTTGCGCGTTTTTAAGTATGAGCAATTTATTCTTAGTCCGAGATTTGACCTTGGCTATTTTCGTCCGCCGCATGCGTTGTTGTTGCTCACCGCGCGGCGCCAAATGAGCTTTCGCGCGCTCGCCGGCAATGCGCAGACCCGCGACCGCAATATCGACACGTTTAGCATGACCGTGCAATGGGCATGGTGAAGGTGGATCTTGCGATGGAATCATGGAGTGATGGAGTCATGGAGTCATGGAGTCATGGAATCATGGAGTCATGGAGTGATGAAGTGATGAAGTGATGAAGTGATGAAGTGATGAAGTGATGAAGTGATG
>CAYNDW010000084.1:0-8222 GCA_964395375.1 uncultured Cytophagia bacterium | reverse complement strand
GTGATGAAGTGATGAAGTGATGAAGTGATGAAGTGATGAAGCGATGAAGCGATGAAGTGATGAAGTGATGAAGTGATGAAGTGATGAAGTGATGAAGTGATGAAGCGATGAAGCGATGATCCCCTCTATGCCATTTCTCCAGCACTCCAACCCCTCAATCCCTAATAACCCAATAACCCAACCTCCCCGTGCGCCTCAGTTCTCATCTTGATAAAGGTTTCTGGACGCTTGCCGACAAAGGTATTCTCGCGGCCTATGGCATCTTGTTCATGCTGTTGGTGATTCGCATTTTGCCCGAGCAGGAGTACGGCAACTTTGTGCTCCTCCAAAATGCCTTTTTGATGGTCTCGCACCTCGGCGTGTCGCTGGGCATGGCGCCTTACGTAAAGCATTATCATGAAAATCCCAATCGGCTAGCGCTGCAGAGCAATGCGCTCATGTTGTTCGCGCTCTTTTTTTTGCTGTTACTCCTGCTGTTATGGCCGGCGCGCGCCGCGCTGGGCGCTTTGTTCAATAGTCCGGACTTCGCAACGCTTTTTTATTTTCTGCCTTTGCTTATTGGGGCTTCTTTCTTAAAACAATTCACCAACGAAGTCTTCCGCGCGAGTTATAACATCAAAGCCATCTTTCTCACCGATCTCGTGCTCGTATGCGTTAATGCGCTCATGGTCGGTGCTTTGATCTATACGCGCCAATTAGATTCTGCCTATGACATGCTGCGCACCATGACGATTGCTTATGCCGCCTCTTCCGCGGCCGGCGTGATGCTCGCCTTGCGTCAAATCGAATTTGGCTTTCGCTGCGACCGCAAGCTGATGGCGCGCATGTTTGACTTTGGCAAGTACACGATGGGCAGCGGAGCTTCGAGCCTCGTGTATGAACGCGCGGATAATTTCATCATCGCCGCGTATCTCGATCCCGCGGCGGTCGCGCTCTTCAATGCCGCGCGCAATTTCTTGCGCGTGTTTGATTTCTATCGCCAGGGACTCGCGCTCATCGCATTTCCCGCGTTTGCGCGTTTGCATAGCGAACGGCGCCAACAAGATTTGCGCGCCCTTTATGAAAAAGGAATCTTCTTCTCCAATCTCTTGCTCGTCCCTGTCGTGCTGGCGCTTATTCTGGGCGCGGATTTTTTGTTTGAAGTTTTATTGGCAGGACGCTATCCCGAAGGGCCGAAAATCTTGCGTTGGTTTGCGTTGCTGGGATTGTTTGTAAGCTGGCATAGTATCGGCGAGGGGCTGCTGTTTGGCATGGGCGAATCGCGCTATCCGTTCTGGACGCGCCTAGTCGCAACCGTGGCGAGCTTGGCGTTGAATATCGTGCTCGTCAAAAAGTTTGGCGTGATCGGCGCGGTGTGCGCGACGTTGACCTCCTTCGGATTGTTGGCGGCGATCTCAACCTACTTTGTGCGGAAGCAGGTGAAGTTCACCCTGGGGAGTATGCTGCGCCGCAGGCACGACGCCGTGAATTTCGTGCAAAGGATGAGAAAGACGTTTATGCAAAAGAGAGAATCAAACTCAGAATAAAATTCTAAATTCGTGCTGCACTGCAAGCTGCCTTTAACACGGAGACCCAGAGAGCACGGAGAAGTCGCAGAGTGAAAACGCAAATCTCTTAGCTTTTCCTAAAACTCGCTCCGGGACCCTCTGTGAACTCAGTAGCTCTTTGTTGAAAAGCTGCTCCATCTAATAGCCGCCCGCCGGGCTGCGGTTTTTAGCCGCCTGAAAATCCGCGATGGTCCATAACGGGATTTTTCAACCCGGTCCGCAATTTATTTCTGACCTCGCGCACCACGCGCGCGGCAAGTTGATTTTCATGTTTGGCGATAAACCCCCGCACCGCTTTCGCGTCGCGTTTAGCAAGTTCGCGCAGCGCCCATGATAACGCTTTTACGACCATGTCCTCGCGATCTTTGACGAGCATACCGCAAATGCGCAGCGTGCGTTTCGTGTTGCCCGCGCCTCCAAGAGCTTTGCGATTGAGGGGAACCGTGCTCACGAGCGCCGCCCGTCGTCGCCATAAATCTCTTGCGCGCGCCCACTTCACAATCATCGTATCGGGAACTTGCCTTGCGCGCCACGCCGGGCCGGAGAGATAACACGCGAACGTATCGACCGCGCCCCAACTATCCAACCCACGACCGAGCCGCTCCAAATCCTTCGCGCGCAAACTCGCCAACGCCGCGCGATGGCAATAGATGAGTTCGTAAGCCATGAAGCGATGCAATGCTGTGGCTTCACGCAGCAAGCGCTGGGCAATGAAAAGAACATCTTTGGCTCCGGCTTGCAGCAAGACTCTGGAATACTCGCGTCGAATCACGCGCGCCGCGGGCGTGGTCAGATTCGGCGAAGCATGCAAGCGTAGGCCGATTGCGCGCGCGAGAATTTTGGCTTCAAGTTGCGTCACGATTGCTTCCGCGCAAACGTTCCCAGCGCTTTTCATTCACCGAAGAACTTTTCCAAACTTCGACCAAGCTCGCGGCAACGAACGCGTCGGGCGTCAACACCGCGCGATTGAAAATAAGAAAACGTTTCTTGGCCGGACTGAGTTCGTGGAAAGGCTCCAGCGCTTTGAGGCAGTAATAAACAAACTCGGTGCAGGAGAGATCGTTATAGTTGACGAAGTTGAACTGGAAGTCGTATGACTTGCCGATTTGGCTCAGCGCGACTTGATAGATCGCGGGAAAGGCGGAAGCAAACGCTATCGTATCGCCGCGCCAGAGGGTTTGAAAAAGTTCATGCTCCGCGGCGGTAAATTCGAGAATCGGATATTGCGCGAACTGCGCCGCACTGCGGCGGGAAAACTGTTCGGGAAAACGCAGCACCGCCATATGATCGCAGCGGCAAAAACTGATGAGATCTTCCATGAATACGCCCTCGGCCATAGAGTGCGCCACGATTTGCTTGCCCTCGCGGAACAATGCTTTGCCCTCTGGCAAAGGCACGAGCTCTTTATGCTCCGGCAGAACTTCGCCGAGATAAAGCCCGGCGTGGCTGAAATAGCCGGGGATGACGTAGCCGTCCAAATAATTCTTGTAGCCGCGAATCAAAATATCGCCGGGCTGCACCAGTTCCATCACCTTGCGCGTGTCATGACCTTTGACTTGATAGCTGCCGGGATCATAGACCATGAAAAATGGAAAGCGAAAAACTTTCACGTCGCCAAAAAATTTCAAGAAGGCGTTGATCAAAACGCGAAACCACCTGACCAGTGTTTTCATTTTGTTCCTCCTTCGGGTGGTTACTTGTTGCAGCGCGGGAGCTGTTTTTAGAGATACTGTTCTAACACAATCGGCTGTCGGGTAAACAAGCGCAGTGTTTTCATCCTGGATAAAAATTTAAAAGCCACGGCCAAGCCGTGGCTGAACATTTTAAAATCTGATCGTCCAAAAAATTATCAAGGAGGGCGCGCTTTACTTCCCTTGAAAATTTGCCGGCCGTTTTTCCAAAAACGCCTTCGTGCCTTCCTTCATATCCTCGGTCGAGAACAGCATCCCGAACAAATTCGATTCGAGTTGCGCGCCTTCTTCGAGCGTCATCTCCATGCCATGCACGACCGCTTCGAGCGTGAGCTTCACCGCGACCGGGCCTTTCTTGATGACGGTTTGCAAAATCTCTTCGCACTTGGGAAGAAGCTGCTCCGGCGCGACGACATGATTGACCCAACCTAAACGATATGCTTCGTGCGCGTCGATCATGTTGCCCGTGATCAGCAGCTCAATCGCGCGGCCTTTGCCGATCAACCGCGGCAACCGTTGCGAGCCGCCATTGCCGCACATGATGCCGAGATTCACTTCCGGCTGGCCGAACTTGGCTTTGTCCGAGGCCACGCGCATGTGACACGCAAGCGCCAACTCGCTGCCGCCGCCGAGACAGAAGCCGTTAACCGCGGCAATGATGGGCTTGGGAAAACGTTCGATGAAACGCAGAATCTCTTGGCTGTTGAGCGAAAATTCTTTGGCGCTCACCGGCGTTTGTTGCGCCAACTCGCCGATGTCCGCGCCCGCGGCAAACGCTTTCGCGCCCGCGCCCGTGAGAATCACGCCGCCGACATTGGCGTCTTCCTTCACGGACATGAGTGCGGCTTGCAGCTCTTGCATGGTTTGCCAATTGAGCGCATTGAGCTTATCGGGACGATTCAGCGTGATGTACGCAATGCGCTCTTTGATTTCGAAAAGAAGGTTTTGGAAAGACATGAAATGCTCCGGGTTAAAAGTGAGAGGAGGCCAGAATAAATATTTTGCTGCTGCGATGCAAGGCGAATACTTTGGCGGAATGATTTGAGTGTGTCACAAATCGCAGGACCGGTTTATTTCCCTCAGCGTTGTCATTCAGGAGGAATCTTTTTCGGCATAAGCGCTGTGGTTTGACTTAAAAAGATTCCTGCTGAATGACAGGGAAGGAGGGTGCTCCGGTGAAATGTAACACACTCGAATGATTGAATGATTTGCCAGCAGAATCCCATTAAATTATTCTGCCAGAGAAGTTTATTCCGAGTCTGGTTTTCTATTGCTTCACCCTCTCCTTGATCACAATCGTTTCGGCGATACGATCATGCACGGTTTGTCTGTTGGGGTGAATGAAGTATTGCAGAAAGCCGAAGCCGAGTTCCAGCGCTGAAGCGCCGTAGCCCAGCGCGCGTTCAAGCGCATGCCACAGCGAAAGGTGTTCGTGCGTCAATGAGACCACGCGGATTTTCATCAGCCATTTGCCGGGCGTTTTGCCATCGCTCCAATACGTGAACAAACCGAAGTATAGAACGACAAACAGAATGCTGTACCAGTGTTGCAAGTCAAACTTCAAATTGAGGTCCGCGTCCAGATGAAATAAATTGAAATACGCCAAGAGCTTGGTGCCGTAAATCAGCATGACCAGGAATAGCGCGGAGGCGGCGAGGAAATCAAGCACAAAAGCGCTCGCGCGACTTGTGAATGAAGCGAGCGGTGCTCCCTTGAGTTGATCAAGCCGCGTCGCGTGATGAGGTTGATACTCGTGCATGTTTTCCCGTTTGCAGAGGTTCTTACAATCCCGAGGCTTCGGAATTGCATTCGAATGCGTAAGTTCGGTTGGCTGTCGCACTTCAAAACCTCGGTCAAGCCGAGGAGGAAACGTTATTTAGTTTTTTCCAACCACGCGCCCGTGAAACCCGCGCGCTGCATGCCGCGCACAATGTGTGGATTCTTCTTCATCACCTTCCACACGAAGCCGCTGCGCAAGTTTTCGATCATGATTGCAATCGGGCCTTGATCTATGCCGAGGTAATCGTGATCGAACCAGCCGTTCGGAAACTTCGGCGTGATATACGAGGGATTGAAAGAATCGAGGAAGCCGTACTCTTTCCACAACAAGGTATCGTATTTCGTGCGCATCGTTTTCAATGCGGGAATACAAATCTCCGGCGCGAATGCCACTGAGCCGCCGGCCGCAGTGGGCGCAATGGTGCCGTCGTCTTCAATCCAATCGAACGAAACGCCGCGCGCGCGATACGACCAAAATTGTCTGTGCTTTCCATCTACAACAAAAGTGGTGTCACGTGGGCCATCGCATGCTGTGAGTCCCCAAATGTTTTCGGCGTAATCCCGATACGCGCGCGGATTTTCGCGGCCGTAAGCTTGTTGCGTATAAGTTGCGCGCCGCGAGTTCTCGAAATAGTCGAGGCCTTTCGCGCGCATGTAGTCGTCTTGCACGCCGCGAAAGTCGATCCAGCAATGCGAGTATTGATGGCCAAACAACGGCCCGAAGCTGACGAATTCCACACCATAATACTTCGCCCACACATAGGGCTTCGTCCATGTTTGCCACGCGCTCGCCGGTACGGGATGAGTGGGAGAACCGAGCGCGAGAAAGTACAAAATCATCGCTTCATCATAACCATCCCAAATGTACGGATCAAAACCTTTTTCCGGAAACCACGCGGTCTTGATGCCGTTGGTGTCCGCCATGGCCCACTGCCAATCCACGCGATAATACAGCGTGTCGGCGAGAGCGCGAATTTCCTGCTCTGCTGTATTCACTCCGTCGAAGTATGATTGGCTGAACAACGCGCCGCTGAGCAAGAGCGCCGTATCAATGGTCGAAAGCTCGCAACGCCATTCGCGCGCGCCGCTCGGCATTTTTAGAAAATGATAGAAGAAGCCTTTGTAGCCGCTCGCTTCAGGCTGATCGTTCTGCGGGAGTTGATAAAAAAACCGTAGTGTGTTCAAAGTGCGTTGCGCTGCTTCTGCGCGCGAAATAAGTTCGCGCTCGACGGCAATGGGATAACACGTCAACGCGAATCCCACGGCAGCAATACTCGAAGGGCTTTGCGAAGGCCAACGGTCGGGCGCGAGACCGGTCGCTTGATCCGTGGTTTCGAGAAAAAATTTGAGCGTGCGCGTTTGCAGCGAGTCTAAAAAAGGATCCCACGCAGTCGCGCGAAGTGGGGGAATCGCAATGGCGGGCGTCGGGCGGATTTTTTCATCACATCCCGCGCCGATGATCATCAGCGTTGGCAAAAACCAAAAAGCTCGTGCGGTTTTCATTTTCATCTCATCAATATGGCTTTGCGGGTTTGTCAAAAAGCGCTAGCCTGCCTGAAATAAGAGAATAAGTCGCTCGGCCTGCGAATGCGACCGAGTCCGAGACTACCAGACGATTGGCACAAGGCCAGAGGCGCGAATATCTGGATCCTTGGTCAGGATAGCGACGGTCTCGCCTTGTTCAGCCAAACAAAGCGCGGTTGCGGTAATTTGCCGATCATGCATTTCGGGAACAACGTCGAGGGTCAAAGATTTGTTTAGGGTGGGGCGATCAAGCGTGACCAGAGTGACTCGAGGATCAGCGTCAACGGCGAAAAGCAAATCGGTCATCGTTGCGATACTTGATTTACCATGTTCAACGACCCAACATGCTTCCGCCAAAGCAATGATTGGTAGGATCAATTCACTCTGGGGATCGTCCAGCACACGCTTCGCGTTCATCCCCAAACGAGGATTGCCCTCAAGGTACCAGATGAGCGCGTGTGCATCAATGATGTGTTTCGTTGCCATTTTCCGCCTCACCACGCCATTCTGCTATGCGATAGTCTTCTTCCGTTGACACATGCTTGCCGGAAAATTGCCCATAAACCATGCGACGAGGCGTCGTTTGCGGCAGCGCATGGGGTAAAAAGGTGATGAGCACATGGGATTCATCCACACCAAGGGGCAGGTCAAATAATTCTACCTTGCCTTGTTTGTAAATGCCTGCAACAGTCGTAATCATTGCGCACCTCTTTCTGCTTGAATTCGATTTGAAGCATTCCTTCGCGCCTCGTTTTCACGCGGAGGCAATATAACAAAAATATATTCGGGTTTCAACCCGCCGTTTTCATTTCACCAAAACCGCCTTGCGCGTTTGCATGAAAGACTGCGCCGTGAGCGCATAAAAATAAATGCCGCTCGGCAACCCGCGGCCATCGAAAGCGCGGGCATGATTGCCGGGCTCTAATGTTTCATCAACCAGCAGCGCGACCTGTTTGCCGAGAAGGTCGAAGATCTCCAACCTCGCATGCTCGCGCCGAGGAAGAGCAAAACGAATCGTGGTTTGCGGATTGAAAGGATTGGGATAATTCTGCGCGAGGAGATGCGCCGTTGGAAGTCCGGCCGGCGCCTCATCCACCGCGTTCACAATAGTGAAGCCGGCCTTTTCCAAACCGCGTTGCACGTCGGCGTTTTGCATGAACCGTTGCCACACTTTGCCGGTGCGATAGTTTTCGATCATCAAAACGATGGGGCCTGCATCGATGCCGATCACATCCGACGCCCACCAATTAGAATTGAGATTGAACGCATCGCGAAAACCGTACTTCATCCAAAGCTGCGCGCGATAGGTGTCGTACATGTGGCGCATCGCGGCGATAGATTCTTCCGGCGTGAAAGGAATCGAACTCGCCGCGGCCGTGGGCGCGATGGTGCCGTCATCATTTTGCGCGGGAGGAGCGCCACGCGCAGCGTACCCCGTTGGCCCATCGCACGCGGTGATGCCCCACACGTTTTCACCATAGCCTTTATGCCTTCGCGGATTCGCAATCGCATACGCGCGCGCGGCCAATGTTGCACGCCGCGAGTTTTCGAAATAGTCGATGCCTTTGCCCTTCATGTATGCGTCTTGAATATTTCGAAAATCGATCCAACAATGCGAATATTGATGCCCAAAGAGCGGTGGAAAATTATCCTATTTCTGGACTAAGAGCTCACCCCAAGT
>CAYNDW010000083.1:4655-13793 GCA_964395375.1 uncultured Cytophagia bacterium | reverse complement strand
CCGGGATAGCCGTCGACGACTTGCTGGATTTTCGCGACAGTCGGCTCGTAATCAACTTGCGGATCGAGACTGATCCACAGCTCGGTGAAATTCGGGCCGACGACTTCATCGGCCACTTCCGCGCGTCCGATGTGCGAGCCGAAATTGCGCACGCCGGGAATCGCGCGCAGCTCATGGCTGGCGCGTTCGGTGATGCGCTCCATCGCTTGCAATGAAGTACCGGGCTTCTCGACCCAGTGCATCAAAAAATCGTATTCTTTGAAATGCGGGAGAAATTCTTCGCCTAAAAATTGGAACGCGATCAGTGCGACAACGATGGTTCCAATAAGCGAGGCGATGATGCGCTTCGGTTGCTGAAGCAAGCGCGGCAAAATTTTTTCATAGCGCAGTTTTAGCCAGCGCACCAACGGCGCATCTTGTTCATGTCGCTGCGTGGCTTGCGGCAACAACAAAAGTGACAGCGCCGGTGTGAGCGTGAGCGCAACAAAGAGTGAAGCTAAAATTGCCAGCACATACGAAAAGGCCAGTGGCCGGAAGAACGAACCGGATAAACCTTCGAGCAAAAACACCGGCAGCAACACGAGCGCGACGATGACGCTACCATAAACCACGGCGCTGCGCACTTCGAGCGAGGCATTGAGCACGACTTGAAATGCGGATTGCGGATTGCCCGCAGCGCGATTGAGCCGCAAGCGGCGCATGATGTTTTCCACGTCGATGATCGCATCGTCAACGACTTCGCCGAGCGCGATGATCAGGCCGGCGAGCACCATGGTGTTGATCGTGCCGCCGCGATAGTGCAACACCAGCGCCGCAGCGATGAGCGAGGTGGGAATCGCGAGCACGCTGATGAGCGCGGTGCGCCAATCATTCAGAAAAAACGCGAGCACCAAAATTACCAGCACGCAGCCGATAAGCATGGCGCGATTCAAATTCGCCAGCGACATCTCGATAAAAGTTGCCGGACGAAAAATCGTCGGATCGATTTCAAGATCGGCGAGGCCGGGACGCAGCGCGTCGAGGGCGGCTTCGACTTTGTGCGTGACGTCGAGCGTGTTGCCCCACGGTTGTTTTTCGACGATGAGCAAAAGTCCGGGGCCGTCGTTGATCACCGCGTCGCCAATCGGCGGCGGAAAACCTTCGGTCAATTCCGCAACGTTGCCGAGCGTGAGCGGCGATCCGTTGCGCATCGCCACCGGCACGTGCGCGAGATCGCGCGCTGTGTGTACGGGCGAAATGTGCGACACGGCGAGACGTTGATTCGGCATGTCGACGAAACCGCCGCCGCCGATTTCGGTCGCGTCGCGGGTGGCACGCATCACGTCGTCGATCGTCACTTCGTGCGCGCGCAATTGTTGCGGATCGACGAGCACTTGAATCTGGCGATCGCGCTGGCCCCAGATCGCGACGTTCGCCACGCCGGGAATCGCCATGAGGCGAGGTCGAATCGTCCATTTCGCGATGGTGGTCATTTCCATCTGCGAAAGTTTTTTGGAGGAGACGCCGATTTTCATCACGCGGCTCATCGACGACAGCGGCGAGAGAATCACCGGCGGCTTGGCGACGCTTGGCAAGTTTGCCGCAACTTGCGCGAGACGTTCTTGCACGAGCTGCCGCGCTTTGAGGAGATCGGTGTCCTCGGCAAAATACAACACGACCGAGGAGAGACCGAGCACGGATTTCGAGCGAATTTTTTTCAGCCACGACACGCCGTTGAGGCCGTTCTCGATGGGCACGGAGATGAGCGCTTCAACTTCGGAGGTCGAGAGGCCGGGCGCTTCGGTTTGAATTTCCACCAGCGGCGGGGCAAATTCGGGAAACACGTCGAAGGCGGTGGTGCTGAGAATGCGGCCACCGGCAATCATCGCAATGAATGTGAGCACAACAATGGCAACGCGCAACCGCAGAGAGGTGGAGACGAGCCATTGCATCATTGGCTGCCTCCGAGCGTGAATAAAGCACAACCGAAAAACAAAAGCGCACGCAAAGACGCAGAGACGCAAAGACCACGCAAAGATTTTCTCTGCGCCGCCTTTGCGTCTTCGCGTCTTTGCGTGAAAGTTTTTGCTTTATTTGCAAAGATTTCTTTTGCAACCATTAGCTCAGTGTAAAACCGACGGTCCACCTGTTTGAATTGCGAGAATAAGTTTCTCATTATTTGCCTCCTCCGAACTCGGTGCCGAAAATTTCTGCTGCGCCGGTGATTACGACTTCCGTATTTGCAGCCGGGCCGCGAGAGAGGGCCGCGAGGCCACCGGTCACATGATGCAATTCGACGCGTTGGCGCGCGTACACATTGGCAGCAGTTTTCACATACACCCATGTGCCGCCGTGAATGTCGTACAAAATCGCCGACAACGGCACCACCAAACTCGCTTCGGCGTGGCGTTGCGCGATGGTCACGTTGACTTTGTCGCCGACGCGAAACGCTTCGTCGTGATTCGTCATCTCAAAATAAAGATCAGTCGAAGCGGCGTTCGGATCGCTGCGCGGTGGGCCTTGAACTGATTTCGCGGGACGCGGCGCTGCGTCGTAATTGTTGCCGAACGCAGCAACTTGCGCGGGTTGTTGACGATCAATCGTCGCGAGATCGCCGACATAAATCGGAACGCGCACCCACACGGGATTTTGACTGATCACTTCGAACAACTCCGCACCGGCGGAAACGGTTTGGCGCGGCGCGATGATGATCTGCTGAATCACGCCGTCGAATGGCGCAGCGAGCGTCATTGTTGCCAACGCAATCGCCGCGGAATCGGGCGCGGTGTTGTTGCTGAGATGCAAGCGCGCTTCGGCGGCTTTGAATGCGGCTTCGGCAGCGGCCAACTCGGCTTCCGCTTCTTCTTGTGCTTTCACGCTGCCGGCTTTGTCGAACACCAACTGCGCGGCGCGTTTGGATTTCGCGCGCGCGACGTCGAGGTGCATTCGCTTCAACGTTACTTCTTCGGGCGTGCCGAGTAAATCACGGTCGGCAGGCAACGGCAGCAGACGGAAAACGGTTTGGCCTTTGCGCACGCGTGTGCCGGATTGCGGCAATGATCCGGTTGGCGCAATCACCACGCCCGCCATCGGCGCCGAGATAAAAATGCGGCGACCGGGCAGCGCGATAATTTCGCCGCCAAGCCGCAACATACGCGCGACTTGGCGATTCTCGACGGGCGCGGTTTCGATGCCGAGACGCTGCTCCGCTTCGGGTGAAAGCGTCACCGTTGCCAGTTCGGATTCTTTCACGCCATTGGCGACTTTCGCAGGCGGCGCGGCGCTGGACGAAGGTTGGATGTCGCGCGCGCAACTCCAAATGCCGGCAAGAAACGCGAGCAATATTAAAGAAGAAAAGCGTTTGTTGAAATTTGAATTCATGTTCATCTCAAACCATAAAAATAATTAAGGCTGATTGAGCGGTAGCGCAACATTCGCCACGACGGACCGATGATCTGAAAACCACGACCAATTCAGATGACAATTGACCGCGTTGATCTTTATGAAAAGGCCGCTGAGAAAATTTCTGCACCGCCTCGGCACGGTGTTGCTTTGAAGCCATGTTGCTAGCATTTTCATCAATTCTCGCGCCTCGCCTGATAAAATCCCACGCTGTGTTTCAACCGCGCCAGCGCGCGCTGCAAATCCGCCGAGGCTTCAGCTTCACGCAAACGCGCGTCGAGCAGTTGACGATTGATTTCGAGCACGAAGAGATACGAGACTTCACCGGCGGCATACACTTTTTGCGCGCGGTTGGCGGCTTCGGTGGCAGTGGGCACCCACTGGTTGCGGCAGAGCCCAAGCGCTTGTTGCGCGGCGAGATGATCGGTGTGCGCGGCTTTCACTTCCAACGCGATGCGATGTTTCGCCGCGAGATATTGCCGCGCGGCTTGCTCGATTTGCGCGTGCGCCCGCGCGGTTTTGCCGTTGTTCCAATTGAAGAGCGGAAGTTCAATTTGCGCGCCGGACCCCATTTCAAAACCTTCTTTGCCCGCGCCGTTGGCGTCGAGCACGCCGGTGAAATTGAAAATTTTCGCGCGCTCCCAGCCGAGCCGTTTGCCCGCCGCTTCAATCGCCAATTCCGCAGCGCGTAAATCCGGACGTGAAGCAAAAGCCGCGGTCGTCAACTCCGCAAACGGGCGCGAGGGCAATTCAGTTTCCGTCGCTAAAGTTAGCACGAAGGTTGTGTCGCTCACGCCGAATCCCAGTAGGGTCGTGAATCCTGCTCTCGCATTATCGGCTTCTTGCGTGCGACGCAGGGAAATTTCCTGCACGCGCAACGCTTCAAGGCGCGAGGCGGATTCTTCCAATTCGCTAATGTCACCGGCGCGCAATCGTGCGGCGGCGATATTAGCGATCTCTTGCTGCACGCGCGCATTTTCCTCGGCGAGATTATTTCGTTCATCGGCAAGCATAAGATCGGCGTGCGCGATCATCACTTCACGCGCAAGGTCGAGGCCGTGTTGCACCAAATTTTCCGCAACGCGCTCGGCGTCGAGCTTAGCCGCGCCGATGCGCTTGGGGCGCTGCCACAACAAGTCAATCGGCAAGCTCAACGTTGATTCGAGCTGCTTCGGCCCGACGGGAAAGAGTAGCGACAACATCGGATTGCGCAACAAACCGGCTTCGATCAAATCGGCGCGCGCAAAGCCAAGCTCGGTCAAGTCGGCTTGGAATTGCGCGTTGTTCCACAGCGCGATGGCGACGGCTTCATCTTCCGTCAATCCGTCCTTAAGCGCAACGCTGTCCGGCATCCGGAATGAATCGCTCTTCACTGCAGGATTGAGATCGTGTCCGGTGCGTTCGCGCAGCGTTTGGGAGATATCGGAACGGTCGCGCGGCAAGTTCGCCGCGCAACCGCAGAGCAGCAGAAGCAACAAGCCACCGATGATTCGTTTCATCATTCCTCTTCTTCTTCGCCTTCAATTTCCTGCTTCAGCAGCTTGCCGTTCTCCTCGAACACCAATTCGTAGCGTTTGGTCTCGCCCTGCTCTTGCGCGCTGAGTTTTACTTCATAAGCGCGGCTCTCGCCTTTGAGAATGCTCTCGACGCGCTGAATTTCGGCTTGTGGAAACGCGCGTTGCAGCTCCGTGCGCACGGCTTCCGGCAAATCAGCTTGTGCGATTGTCTCCTCCACTTCGAGCAGTTTGCCGTCGCTCGCGTACGCGATATCGATCTGCTTGCCCTCGTTCGTGAAAGAAATTTCGTAGAGCTTTTCTTTGCCC
Organism: uncultured Cytophagia bacterium; assembly: GCA_964395375.1. Lineage (GTDB taxonomy): Bacteria > Zhuqueibacterota > Zhuqueibacteria > Zhuqueibacterales > Zhuqueibacteraceae > JABWAN01. The sequence continues at coordinate 8,589 of CAYNDW010000083.1, read as the reverse complement.
TCGGACTCTTCGCTGTAACCGCGCACTTCGGCGTTGGGATACGCGGCTTTGAAAGCTTGCAGCACCGCCGGCGGAACGTCTTTTTCTTCAACTTTTCTCTCGTATTCTTCCGAGTCGCAAGCTTGCAAGCTCAAGATCGAAAACGTGAGAACAATGCCTGTAACGATTCTTTTCATTGTCATTTTCCCTCTGTTGTAAGTTTACAAAAGCAACGCAAAGATTTTCCTCCAACGGATAAAAGCTGCCCACTGTCAGCAAAGCAAAAGCCGTTGGTTGCTTTTATCCGTTGGGATTTTTGTTTGGTTCCGGCTCGCCCGGCTTATGTTAGCGCACCGGCAATACGAACATGAGGCCGATGTCCGGCGCCCAGTCCGCTGCTTTGGAAGTCAGCCCGAAGGCATTATTGAGGCGGAGATAAACATTGCTGCTCAAGTGCCATTGCGCTTCCGTGATGAACTCAACTTCGTCTTGCGTTCCCTCCACGCCCAAGTAGAGGCGCCATGCAGAAGAGACGCGCTTGAGGTATTCGACTGCAAACTCGCCGAGATCAGTTTTGCTTCCGGCTCTTGCATGCTCGATGCCCGCGCGCGCGCTCAACGTGCCCCATTTGAAACCGCGCAGCAAGCCCGCTCCAAATTTGAACTCGTAATCGCTCGTGCCGATCAAAAGCTTTTCTTTATTTGATGGAAAGACGACTTCGAAATAACTGAACACTTCCGGCCGGCGGTCATTCTCTTTGAGCATGCGCAGGTCGAATTGGATTTGCCGGTCGCCGAGTCCAGACTCCGTCAACTTTGCGGGCATGGTCGAAGGATCAAACGGCGATTTGTACAATGACGCTTTGATCACGGCCGCTTCCAATTCAATCGCCAACCAATCTGTCAACCCGTAGCTCACGAACAGCAAGCCTTCATTCGCGCGAAACCGCCCGCGATAATCTTCCTCCAACCCGAAGCCAAGCTCCGCGGGTTTGTACTCGAAATCATTGTTGCGGTAATGTTCGAAGAACGGCGACACGAGCAGTTCGCCGCGACGCACATACGTGCCGAAGATCGAAGTACGAATGCCGGGACCGCGATCACGCCAGTACCGCGGCGATTCTTCCTGCGCGGATCCAGCTTGCGGCCCGATGATGCCGGCTAAAAAAAACGGCAAACCGAAACGAAAAAACGCGCGTGCTTTTATCATCGCATCTCTCCTGCTTGGCGGCATGGGCAACTTGTCTCGCCGGGTGCGAGGTTGATTTTATCGCGGGCAAAGATACGAACGCAAACTGAATCGAGGCTGAACGCGCCTCAGAAATTCATCAGCACCCCGAAACGATTGCCGTTAAAGTACGGCCGCATCGCGCAGTTTGTCGGCGCTTGGCGCTGCTTCCGCACGAGTGTGCTGCCGATCCAATAGCCGAGCGCTGCGCCCACCATCGCGTCCGAAGCCCAATGATTGCGCGAAGTCATTCTTTGAAACGCGACCGACGTGGCGAACGTGTACGCCGGAATCTCCACATACCAATAATCATATTGCTTGGCGATCACGGTCATCAGCGCGAACGCGCTGCTCACGTGGCCGGAAGGCATGGATTTGAAATCTTCCGTTTTGCTGAATTTGAAGAGATCAAAATCGCGCGGGCCATGATCCGTGTAAGGCCGCGCGCGTCCTAAAAGACCTTTGCCGCCCGCGGTGAAGAGATACGTGAGCGCCGAAGTTTCCACCAACAAACGCGACGTTTGCAAAAGTTTTTTATCGCGCAACACCAAACCGCCGGCAAAGCTCGCGGCAGATAGTCCAATCGCCGTTTGGATCGGGCCGAGGTCGTCATAAACTTGGCCGAGCTTGGCAAACTCCACAAAAGGTCGCGAAGAAAACTCGTAGCCTTCAAGCGCCAGCTCTTCGTCAATTTTGTCGTCGGCACGCAGAATAAAGCCGGCCGTGAGCGCGGAAAAGGCCAGCAATTTTATGCTGCCTGGTGCGCTCAAACGCGCGGGCGAAGTGACGACATACGCAACGTCGCTGCTCACGGTTTTGATCGCGCACCCGAGCGGGTTGGTTTGGGGTGCGGTGTTGGAATTTTGCGCGAAGCCGGTACTAGACACAACGAGAACGATAAACACGAGGAGAGCCGCAGCTTTCAATTTGAGCATAACCGCCTTTCATGGTTTTGACAAACACTTTTTAAGAAATGGGCAACTGTACCCGCACCGTTGTTCCAGCGCCTACGACACTACGAATGATCAGCTCGCCGCCGTGCGCTGCGACGATCCATTGACAAATCGCGAGGCCGAGGCCGCTGCCGCCGGTGGCGCTCGCGCGCGATTTGTCGACACGATAGAAACGATCGCAAATGCGCGGCAAATCTTCCGCGGGGATGCCGCAGCCGGTGTCGCGCAGCATAAATTCGACTCCGGCGCCGAGGCGCAAACTCAAAACAACTTCTCCTTGCGCAGTAAACTTGAGCGCATTATCGCCCAGGTTCAATAACAAGCGTTGCAAAAGCAATTGGTCGCCGCAAAATTCCATCGGTTCGCAACTTTGCAATTGCACTTCCAGGGGCCGGCCCTCGGCAAGAATTTTAAGGTCTTCAAAAACTTCTCGCACCAGCGTATCGAGGCGAAAGGTTTTTTTATTGAGGGGAAAGCCGCCGCTATCGGAGCGGGCGAGCAGCATAAGGCTGTCCACGATCTGTCCCAGCGCAATCACGCGGTCCAACGTTCTTTGCAGCAATGCTCGCGTTTCCTCTTGCGCCGCTTCACTTTGATAAGCCAGCTCCAACTCGCCGCGCAAAATCGTGAGCGGCGTGCGCAGCTCGTGCGCGGCGTCTTGGGTGAATTGCTGCAAGCGAATGACGCCCTGTTCCACGCGCGCGATCATATGATTGAGCGTGGAAACCAGCGCGCCAAATTCATCCTTGCCGGAATAGGCGGGGAGACGATCATGGAGATTGAGGAGAGAAATAGACGCCGCAGCATGCGCCGCGGCCGCAACCGGGCGTAATGCAAGTTTGGCGAGCAACCAACCTCCCGCGCTCGCCAGCAACAAGCCCATGGGCACGAGCCAGAGCAGCATTTCGCCGGCTTCCTGGGCCACGGCGAAAATGGTTTCATTTTCCACGCCGACCGCGATCACGCCCCACGCGCGATAGAACAGCCGCACGCGATAACGATGCCCGGCAACCAGAAGATTGTAATTGCCCGAAGGCCGCTCAAAAAAATTTGCCGGCATAAGCTGCGCGATGTTTTTCAACCCGCCGCTAAAAACCGCCTGCTCGCCGTTGCGCGCAAGGGTGAGCACGGCAAATTGCCGTTTCAAACCATAGCGCTCTTCCAATTCTTCATGCAGCTCGATTGCCAGCGCCGCATACTCTTCTCCGCCGATTTGCAACAACGGGCGAAACTCGGATTCAAACAACGTGGTGATCCAACTTTCTTCGGTGCGCAAGGCTTTGCGAAGATCATTGCTTAGTTTGCGATTCAACTCCCACGCCAGCACGGCGAGCACGAGCAGCAGCGCGGCGAAGAAAGCGAGCGTGTACCACAAGGTGAGGCGCGCGCGAATGGTCGTCATGCTTCCGGCTCGCGAATGACGTAGCCGCTGAGCCGCAACGTATGAATCAAACGCGGACGGCCCGGCGTTTCAATTTTTTGGCGCAAACGGCGCACATAAACTTCGATCAAGTTGTAATCGCTGTCAAAATGATAATCCCACACGTGCTCAGCAATCATTCCTTTCGTCACCAGCCGGCCTTTGTTGCGCAGCAGATATTCCAGAATCGCGTACTCCCGGCTCGTCAGCTCGATGCGGCTTTCGCGCAAACGCACTTCATGCGAAGCCGGATCCAACACGAGATCGGCAACGGTGAGCGGCCCGTCTTTATGTTCAGAATGGCGCCGCAGCAAGGCCCGCATCGAGAAGACGGCCAAGGTGCGCGGGCTGGCCA
>CAYNDW010000083.1:0-4645 GCA_964395375.1 uncultured Cytophagia bacterium | reverse complement strand
AAACCGGCGACGCGATCCGCAATTTCATCGCGCGCGGTGAGGAGTAGCACGGGCGTGGATAAACCTTCGCGACGTAACGTTTTCAGCACGGCGAGGCCATTTTTATTGGGCAGCATGACATCGAGCAGAATGAGATCATAGGCTTCAGCCAGCGCCAACTCCTCGCCGGCGAGGCCGTCGTGCGCAACATCCACGGCGTGTGCCTCTTCCACGAGCGCTTGCCGCACCATATTCGCGACTTCCTTTTCATCTTCGAGCACTAGAATACGCATGAGCAAACCAAGATAAGAAGTTTTCTGAAACCCGGCTGAATGCGCAAAATAGACGGCCTCGTTTAATAAAGCCACAGAAAAATCGTGGCGCTGCAAAAACAGGTATCTTGCAACAGCATCTCCGCAATTCACTTTCGGCACATGTAATCTTGTTTGCCTTCGCAAGGGCGAACGAGCAAGCTGAGTCGAATTTTCAAACGCGAAAGTGACTGTGGTGTTGACGAACAAGAAGCTGCGCATTATTATTTTCCTCACCAGCGTCGGGCTATTCTCCGCCCTCGTCGTCTTTTGGAATGCGCGAGGCAGGACTTGGATGCAATGGGACGAAGAGATGAGTGCTGCAATTTTTTCTTCTACCTTGCCGCAATTGCACGCGCCCTCGCCGCGCGTGTTTTGGTCGATAAAAGAAATGCAGGGCCTTTTGGCGCTGCTCAGTCTAGCGCTCGGCCTTTCAGCGCTGATGAAAAAAACATGGACGTGTTATGTTGCGGGCGGCGTGCTCGCATGCGGTTTGATTGCGTGCGCGTGGCTGGAGTTGTCGCGTCAGGTGCTTTTTCCACTAGCAAGCGTGCTCGGCAGTTTCAGTTTTATGTTTTGGGGAGTGCTGGTGAGCCGGCAATATGCGCAAGCCAAGGAGCAAGCGCGCATGCGCCAAATTTTTTCAAGGCGGCTTTCCGCGCACGCATTGCAACGATTGCTCGCCCAACCGGAGCTTCTCCAATTCGAGGGCGAAGTACGCGAAGTGACGCTTTTGATGGTGCGATTGAAGAATGGCGCAACACCGGACAAACAGCTCTCGCCGCAAGCTTTAGTCAAATTGCTCCAAGAGTTTTACACGGAGATGACCGCCATCATCCTGCATGAAGGCGGGTTCATTGACCGGCATTGGGGCGACAGCCTCGTGGCGGCGTTTGGCGCGCCGTTGCGTGCGACAAATCATGCGGAGCCGGCCGTGCGTAGCGCGCTGAAAATGCAAAGCCGCTTGCTCGAACTTTGCAAGCAGTGGGAGCGCATGGGACTGCCGCTGCCGCGGTGCCATTTTGCAATTCACACCGGCCAAGCGCTGCTGGGCAATTTGAGCGCACCCGGCAATTGTGATTATTCCCTGTTGAGTGAGAGCGCGGATTTCATCGCGCGCTTGTGCCAGGCCAACGAACAATTCGCCACGACCCTGCTCATTTCCGCGACCACGTTCGCGCAATTGCCGGCCAATGTGTATCGCACGCGTTGGCTGGAAAATTGGGAAGCGCTGAAACTCTACGAAGTGTATGGTGATCTCGCAACCTATCGCAGTCCGATTGACGCGGCGTATTATCAAAGCTATGAAAAAGCTTTTGCGGCTTATGCCGCGCAAGACTTCGAGCACGCGCGCACCCATCTCGCCGCTGCGCTCCACCTCCTGCCTCAGGATCCCGCCGCACGGCTCTTACTTGCCCGGCTTCCCTCCAAGCGCATAACCCAAACGAAATAGTGCTTCGAAATGGTTTTGCCTCCGCGGAATTGCCGCTTGCATTCCGCAGGAGCGGAGATTATATTTGGCGCACACTAAACAGACGTGCGCGCGTTTATTTTAAACCGGCGCGCGCACTTCGTCATGCACAGCGCCCCAAGCGGCAATGACGATGAACATTGGAAGTTCGGAGGAGGCAAGGTGGATCTTTTTCAGAAGTGTCGCAACTTCACGCGCGCGCAAGAGGCGATTTCAGAAGGCTGGTATCCTTATTTCAAAGCCATTGAATCGGGCGCCGATGTTGAAGTGATGATCAAGGGCAAGAAGCTCATCATGGCCGGTTCGAATAACTACCTCGGCCTCACGCAAGACCCCCGCGTGAAAGAAGCCGCGGCCAAGGCGCTTGACAAATTTGGCGCAGGCTGCACCGGCTCGCGTTTTTTAAACGGCACGTTGGAATTGCATGAAGAGCTGGAGCACCGTTTGGCGAAGTACATGAAGCGCGAGGCCGCGCTCGTTTTTTCCACGGGCTTTCAAACCAACCTAGGCGTGATCGCGACCATTGTGGGCAAAGACGACGTCATCTTTGCTGACCGCGCGAACCATGCGAGCATCGTGGACGGCTGCCGGCTCGCGTTTGGCAAAACCGTGCGTTATCGGCACAACGACATGGCGCATTTGGAGAAGCTGCTGGAAACGCACAAAAACGCGCCGGGCAAACTCATCGTGGCCGACGGCGTGTTCAGCATGGAAGGCGATATTGTTGATCTGCCGAGCATCGCAAGCCTTGCGGCTAAGCATAAAGCCACGGTATTGATCGACGATGCACACTCGATCGGCGTTTTGGGAAAATATGGTCGCGGCACGGGCGAACATTTTGGCATGGAAGATAAAGTCGATCTCGTGCTCGGCACGTTCTCAAAATCGTTCGCCTCGATCGGCGGCTTTGTCGCGGGCGACGCGTATGTGCTCGATTACATCAAACATCATGCGCGCACGTTGATTTTCTCGGCGAGCATGCCGCCCGCGGCCATCGCGGCGGTGATTGCCGCGGTTGATATTATCGAGAAAGAGCCGGAGCGCATCGAGCAGCTTTGGCGCAACGTGCATAAAGTGAAAAAGGCGTTCGACGATCTCGGCTTTAACACCGGCCACACGCAATCCCCCATTATTCCCATCCACGTGGGCGAGGACATGAAGACGTTCGAGTTTTGGAAGCAACTCTACGAGAACGGCATCTTCACCAATCCCGTCATCACGCCCGCCGTGCCCGCGGGCCAAGGCTTGATTCGCACGAGCTATATGGCCACGCACACGGACGATATTTTGGATCAAATCATCGACACGTTTGCGCGCGTCGGACGCAAAGTCGGCTTGATTGCCTAGCTCATTAGCGCGCTTAATGAGTTTTACACTCGTTGCGAACTGATTTGTAACGCCCTCCCAAGTTGTCATTCTGGAAAAATCTTTCCTAACGCTCGCACCGACTCTTGGTGCTTGAAAGCGTGCCCGCCGCGAGGGCAGTTTCTTCCAGAATGACATTTCAAAGAGGGGTATTACAATGACAGAGCAACCTTCATTATTTTCGCAGAGGCACTCTTGGCACAAATCGAGATCATTCCGGTTGATGATTCCCGCAAGCTGCGCGCGTTCATTCGCCTGCCGTGGAAAATTTATGAGGGCGACGCCTATTGGGTGCCGCCGTTGATTATGGATATGAAGAAGCTGTTCGATAAAAAGAAGCATCCCTTCTATCTCCATTCCGAGGCCGAGCTTTTTCTCGCGCGCCGCAACGGCGAATACGTGGGACGCATCGCCGCGATTCTCAACAATAACCATAACAACTTTCATAACGAGAAGATCGGCTTCTTCGGCTTCTTTGAAGCGATCAACGACGCGGAAGTTTCAGCGGCGCTCTTTGCGGCCGTGGAAAATTGGGCGCGCGCAAAAGGCCTGACCGCGCTACGCGGTCCGGCGAATTACTCGACGAACGAGACCTGCGGTTTGCTTGTCGAAGGCTTTGACGCCAGCCCGCGTATTATGATGACGTACAATCCACGCTATTATGTTGATCTGCTCGAAGGTCGAGGCTTTACGAAGGCGATGGACTTATATGCGTGGTGGATGCACAGCGAGGTCGGCCAGAATCCTAAAATCGTTCGGGTGGGAGAAAAAGTTTTGCAAGACGAGGGTTTGGTGCTGCGCACGCTCGTTATGAAAAACTTCAAAGCCGAGATCGCAGCGATCAAAAAAATTTATAACGATGCGTGGAGCGACAACTGGGGCTTCGTGCCGATGACGGAAGCAGAGTTTGAACACATGGCGAATGATTTAAAGCCGGTGGTTGATCCGCGCATCGTGCTTATCGTGGAAAAAAACGGGGAGCCGGTCGGATTCTCGCTTACGCTTCCGGACCTCAACGAAGCGCTGCATAAGATCAACGGCCGCCTCCTGCCCTTAGGCCTTCTCAAAGTGCTTTATCATTCGCGCAAGATTCACACGGGGCGCGTGGTGACTTTGGGCGTTATCAAAAAATTGCAGACCATCAGCGGCATTGGCGCGGCGCTCTATATGGAAACCTTTCGCCGCAACGTGGCTGCGGGCATTGATTGTGGGGAATTTTCGTGGACGCTGGAGAATAACGATTTGATCAATCGGGGAATGAGATTGTTGAGGGCGAAGATTTATAAACGCTATCGCATGTACGACAAACCCCTCTGAGATTGGAGTCATGGAGTGTTGGATTGATGGAGTTTTGTAACAGCGTGCTCCAACACTCCACGACTCCATCACTCCAATTGCCGCAATGGCTCAATTCAGCCAATACAAAATCCTGCCGCAGTTTTCACAACTCAAAACTTCTACATCCGTACGGCCTTGCGCGGTGATCGAGGTGGGCACACGCATAAAGCACCCGAGGCAC
>CAYNDW010000082.1:0-13842 GCA_964395375.1 uncultured Cytophagia bacterium | reverse complement strand
CGGCACCGGACTTTGCGTTTTCCATTTCGCAACAACACGCCAAACCACAACACCGCCGAGCAGGAGCGCGAGAAACGGAAACGTCCACGCGGTAAGATTAAACCCCTCCTTCGTAGGAGCGGAAAGAATCTTCTCGCCGTATTTCACGACCATGGCTTGCAAGACTTGCGCGCGAGTTTTTCCTGCTTTGAGCAGGTCGATCACTTCATTGCTGTACCTGCGCGACTCCCCGCAAATCATGCCGCCGAGGCAATCTTGCACGGTCATGCCGCATTTGCAATCGCATGCGAGTTCTTTGCGAATGCCGCTCAACAGCGTGGGATCGATATTTTCCGGGGCGAGATTCTGTTCTTGGGCAAACGCGCAGGCGCACAGCAGGAATAAAACTACCCATGTTTTCATACGTCAGCACCATCTTTCATTCATGTGAGTCCAACCTTCAATTGCGACGCATGATACTAACCAAGAAATCGTTGAGTATCAAGCAAAAAAACCGGCCTGGGAATCCCTCAGTTACCTAACCACATCCCACAAGTTTTTCACTGGCCACAAAGCGGGCACCGCTTTATGGCGACACAATAGTCTTCCAGCTTGCAACCGATAGCAAGGCCACAAGAAAAGCGCTTGAAAAGGCCCTTGCTCGAACGATGAAACATAAAGTGCTTCGAAGAGGTTCACCCGGAATATAAAAAAGAGAATGGTCCCCGAGCAGCGTCTTCCCCCAAGACTCTGTTACCCACGCTATGGAACGGAACGTCTTGGGAACTGTTCAGGCCTTACCCATTCTCTTTGCGAAAAACTACACGCGTTCAGGCATCCAAAGCCAAGAATTTACTTTTCTCCTTCACCAGGACCATGCGCATAATCGTTCAAATGAGCAGCTTGCGCAAGAGTTTCGAAATCCATACCTTTTGAAAATGGCGCGCGAAAATCCTGATGGCAGCCGCACGCCTTTAACCATGCCCAATCATTCGAAGATCAAAAGCTCCACACTCAGAACGGTTTGCACATCACACGTGACGAGTTCTTGCAAGCGCATGATCAAGTTTGATGCAAGCGAACACGACGCGCAGAGAAACCATGCCGCAAACGAACCAACTCAAAATTTTCATCAGCCATTCATGGGAAGACAAACCCCTCGTGCGGCGCTTGGAAAAAGAGCTGCAAGCCGCGGGTGCGGAAGTGTGGGTCGATCACGAGGGCATTCGCGGCGGAGATAATTTGCCGGAGCGCATTAGCGAGGCGCTGGAGTGGTGCAACACGCTCGTGCTCGTCTGGTCGAAAACCGCGAGCCAATCGCGTTGGGTCAAGCTCGAATGGACGAATGCCATTTCTCTCGAACGAGCCATTATTCCCTGTCGAGTGGATAATGCTACGTTGCCAGCGATTTTGGCGCACAAGGCGTATGTAGCTTTTAGTGATATTGAAGCCGGCCTTGCGCAATTGCTGCAAGCTTTGCGGCTGCGCAAACCCTCGCCTTCCGCGCAGGCGCAGCAAGTTGTAGAACCGCCCGCCCGTGTGAGCCATAGCCCATTTCCGGAAGCCTCGCGCACGGCCCAATCTCAAACCTCTGCGAAGCCAAGCGTTGCAGAGGTGATACGTTTGCGCAGCACACCTGCAAAACTCTCGGAAGTCGAGGTCAAAGTCATGCTGCGCAAATATGATTTCTATTGCAAAGATCATGATTGGAGTAAAGATTGGAGCAATCCCCAAGGCAAAGGTATTGACAACAAATTCGAGCTGCAACAAAACGGCCTGGTGGTTTTGGCTCAACGCACCGGCTTGATGTGGCAGCAAGGCGGCTCGTCCGAATGGATAACGTTTGCAAAGGCCGAGGAATACGTTCGCGATTCTAACGCGCAGCGCTTGGCTGGTTTTAATGACTGGCGTTTGCCGACTTTAGAGGAAGCGATGTCACTCATGAAGCGCGAAAAAAAGGCTGGTGGGTTGTATATCGACCCCGTGTTTGACCGCACGCAACGGTGGATATGGACTGCGGATAAAACGAACGCGTCGTCGTGCTGGGTAGTCAATTTCTACGGTAGGTATTGTAACGTCTCTCTCGTGGGCATCGTTTACTGTGTTCGTTTAGTGCGCTGAGGACAATCGACTCTTCGACCATTTGAGTAATTTGATCATTTTCTTTTGCAGAACCCGCGTGGTGCGGCTTGCCTTCAATACCATCGTTTGCTATCTTGCGTTCAAATTGACAAGGGTTGTCTTTACAAGGAGGGCGAAGTAATGAGCTACCAAGCTTGGTTAGAAAAAGCCACGGAGAATTTGGCTGCAGCGCAGTTGTGTTTCGACAACGGCTACTTCAATGCGTGCGCCAAAATGAAACTAAATCCCAAACAGGAAGAATTGCTCAAACTCTTGGTTCATGAAATTGAAACCAAGTTTGCGGACGTAAAATTTGTGAATGCCATGCAGAGTCCCGAAGGTGAGAACAGCTATTGGCTTCGCTTCACCAAGCCGGAAACGGATGAGCGTTTCATCGAAATCGGCGAATACGCGAGCGAGCGCACCACGGATATTTTGTTGGACTATGGCTACCATTTTGTCGTGCTGCCAGTGGTGGGCAATGGCGAGTTTGCGGCTGCGGTTTAAGCGAGTTTCCCAATCAAAACCAAAAGGAAGGTGAGAAGTGCGACTGCGTTCATTTGCAATCGTGTTCATATTCGCATGGCTCTGCGCCCAAGCTGCTCAGGCCCAACCCGTGGTCTACCTCGTTCGCCACGCAGAAAAACTCCCCGAATGGCTCGGCGGCGAATTTGACGCGCATCATCCGCTCAGCGAAGCGGGCGTGACGCGCACGCAAAAGCTCGCGGAGCAGTTTGAGAAAGGCGCGCTCGTCGCGATTTACAGCAGCCGCACCACGCGCACGCTGCACACGGCCATGCCGCTCGCGCAGAAGCTGTGGCTGAAAGTGGAAATCGCGCCGGCATGCACGGACACTTCAGCGATGACAAGTTTCTTTGCCGAGCTGAAGAAGAAGTATAAGCCCAACGAGGCGGTGCTGCTGGTTTCGCATTCGAACATCATTCCGTTTTTGCTCATCAAGGCGGGATTGCCGAAGGACTGCCGGAAAGAAATGGGCATTGTCGTTCCCGATGACTCCGGCGATTTGATGATCGAAGGCTACGACGGCATTTGGCGCATTGATCTTTCACGCGAAGGCTGCGAAGCCTTTACGAGAAAACGATACTGACCTCCGAAGCATTAAAGCATTTTAAATTGAAAATTTTAAATTTTCAATTCTCAATTTAAAATGCTTTTGCTTTAACTCCCTCCCATGATCCTCACCGTCACGCCCAACCCGATGCTGGACAAAACCATTCGGCTCCCGCATTTTGAAACGGGACAAGTGCATCGCGCCGAGTGTTTGGATCAAGTCGCAGGAGGAAAGGGATTGAATGTTTCGCGCGCGTTGGTGGGATTGGGCGAACGCACACTCGCGACCGGTTTCTTGGGCGGCTGGACCGGCCAAGTCATTCGCCGGCTTTTAGAGGAACAAAACATTCCGCACCATTTCATCGAGATCGCCGCAACCACGCGCGAGGGCTTTACCTTCATCGATGCCCGCAACGGGCAACGCACCGCGGTGTTTGAGCCGGGCGCGGCGTTGCAAGCACATGAAGTCGAAGCGCTGCACCACTTCATACAAGAGCAATTGCCGCACTGTCGCGCGCTCGCCTTGTGTGGCAGCATGCCGTGCTCCGGCTTCGACAATCTCTACGCGGAGGTGATTGCGCAAGCGCGCGCGGCAAAAGTGCCCGTGTTCTTGGATTCCTACCTCGCGCCGTTGCAACTAGGGCTGAGAGCCGGCCCGCAATTTCTCAAACCAAATCGCGAAGAGGCCCACAGAACTTTTGGGCTGGATTTGTGCAAACCGGAGGAAGCGCGCGCGCTGTTGCGTCTGCTGGCGCAAACGGAAGTGCGAGGCGTTTTCCTCACCGACGCCGAGCGGCCCGCGCTCGCTTGGTTGGAAGGTGAAACGTATCGCGTGCGTCCGCCGCGGGTCGTGCGCAACAATCCACTGGGCGGCGGCGATGTGTTCGTGGCGGCGTTTTTACATGGTTGGTTGCGCGCCAAACGCGGCGAGGAATTATTGCGCTTTGCGGCGGCCGCGGGCAGCGTAAATGCGCGCCATCATTTGCCGGGCTACGCCGAGTTGGGAGAGATCACTGCGCTCATGGCGGAAGTCGAGATCGAGAAAATTTAAGGCGCGTATTTTTCATCAAAAAAACCTCCAACCGAGAGTTTGCCTGCAAATGCTGACAGGCACCAAACAACTCCCGGTTGGAGGAAATCCGAGGGCGAGGAAAACGCAAGCCCGCGAAAGCTATTTGACGCTGAGCTTGCTCTTGGTTTGCTCGCTAATCACGAACGTGATGCCCATAATCTGAATCGTCTTGGCCGCGGCATCTGCCTTCTCGATCTTGCCGAACACACTGATATAATCGGCCTCTTCTTCTTCTTTGATTATATCTTCTTCGACTTCCGCAACCAAAAATCCACCGTCCTTTTGATAGGAGCCTTCCGCTTCGACCATCATTCCCACTTTTAAATCCGCAAATGTAATCGCCACACCGGTTTTATCCTTGAATTCCGTGGTCTTCTGGCATTTCAGCGGCGCTTGCCGTGCGATCTTGATTTCATTCTTTTGCGGATCGAGCGCGATGATTTTGCCGCTCACTTCGCAATCGCCCTCTGCAATCGTGCCGTTGACGAATTTTACTTTCACGGCAAGAATCGTATTGTCTTTTTGATATGGCCCTTTGATATCCGCCCACTGCCCCGGCTTGGCCGTGGCAAAGATGTCTACTTGTTGCCGCGTCTTGGTGGGCGAAGAGGACTTGGGTTGCGCGTAAATCGTGGTCGCCACGAGCGCGCATACGGCCCATAATGTCGTGACGTGTTTGAATGCTGGCATAATCGGCTCCTTGAATGAGTGCTAGTTCTTTGGTGGAGAAACCCGCGCGAATCGCAGGCTTCGTTTGTTTCAACTGACGTGCTAATTATACCGGCAATGGCTTCGCAGAGTTGTCATGGCGCTGTCCCATGCGAGTAAAATTCTTGTAAACCCTCTCCCGCTGGCTTAAGCGAGCGCTTGCATTTGAAATTAGTTTTGTTATTTTTGCCCCGCAAAACACAGGAAGTGTATGGTTTCTGTTCGCGGAGGCGAAAGGTGTTCTTCCCACCGTTAGCGCCTTCCTCACCCTTGTCACTCGCAACCACGATGAAAGAAAAATTTTTACGCTTACAGCTTTGTTGGGGATTATTTTGCGGCTGGACCGTCGTAGGCAAACTCGCGTCCGACTGCCAGGCGCAAAGCATTCCGTCCGCCCGTCTCGACTCTCTCTTGCAACGCGCGATCGTTGCCACCGTTGACCAAGAGTATGAGCGCGCCTTTCGCTTGGTCGAGCAAGCCATTGCGCTCGCGCCGCAAGATCCGCTCGGCCCGCTCTTTCGCGCGGCCACGCTGCAATCGCGCATGATGGATTATGAAGCGTATGACGATGAAAAAGAATTTTTCAAAAGCCTCAAACAGTGCCGCCGGCTTGCCGAGAAAAAATTGCAGCGCCAGCCAAATGATGCTGGGGGCCATTTCGCGCTCGGCAGCGCTTATGGCTATGAAGCTTTTTATGTGGGGAAAAAGAAGCGCTATCTCGAAGCCGCGCATTTGGGGTGGAATTCGATCAAACATCTCGAAACCGCGATCCGCCTCGACTCGACGATGTACGACGCCTATCTCGGCCTCGGCACTTACAAATACTATCGCAGCAAATTGAAGCTGCTCTTTTTTTCGGATGAACGCGAAGCGGGGCTGACGATGGTGAGGAAAGCCTGCGCGCACGGGAAGTATTCGCGCTACGCCGCCCTCAACGGCTTGACGTGGATTTTGTTGGATGAGAACAAGGCGCAAGAGGCGTTCGCGCTTTCCGACTCCGTGTTGCGCGCGCATCCGCGCAGCCGTTTTTTCATGTGGGGCGCGGCCGAATCCGCGGCGCGCTTGGACGATCTCAAGTACGCGCGCGGAATTTATCAGCGCGTGCTCACGACGCTCACGGAAGAAAGCAAACTCTCGCCCTATCTCGAAGCCGTGGCGCGCACAAAACTAGCGCGTGTGGAGTTTAAAGCGGGGAATACCGAGGGCGGATGTCAAGAAGTGGCGCGCGCCGCGGAGTTAAAATTCGAGCGCGATCCCCGCCAAAAAGACGTCGCGAAAACCATTGCGAGCTTGCAGGCCTCGTGTCCGCAAGCCGCGGCGTATTCGAATGGGAGAAGCGGGCAGTAGTAAAATTGGCAACAACTTTCATTGGTGCCTAAACAGAAAAGGGCCGCAATTCGTGCAGCCCTTTTTATTTCGGAATGGTTTGCACAACGCGAAGTCACCGCGCCTGCGGCTTGTCGATCGCCAATCTGTTGTCGATGAAATTCATGTTCATGATGCAGCCGTTGAGCAGACGCGTGCCGATCGCGGGTTCTTCGTCATTGGAGAGAATAAACTCGCTTTCTAGAGCTTTGCCAAACCAAAGAATTTTGCCGCGACAATAAAGCTCCTCAATTCTATCGCCGCTGGCATATTCGATCACGAGAGAATCAACTATCTCGAGCTGCAAGCGGTCAGCATCATTGTAATGCACCGCGACGTCGCCATCGAAGCCGGTATCGACTAACATTTTCTCAACCATGTTTTCCGTAGGCGTTACTACGGAAACGAGGATGCGAGGATAGACTCCTTCTTCGATACTCCCAGTTATCATTGTTTCGCTCCTTGCGGGCGTTTACCATCAGTAGCGCCTAGTCCGCGAAAATGAAACACGGCGCGATAGCCGATGCGGAAGGTAAAAAATAATTCTCCGGGATACTTCGCACGCATGATGCGAACCGCTTCCATATGCTCCGGTGCGACGGCATAATCGCCGTTATCCACGTTGATAGTGAGGTACTCGCCCCAATAATCCTTTTCCAACTGCTCGCGCATCGGCTCGTAGATGGCCCGCGCTCTTCTCCCAATCTCTGCTCGTTCTTCGCGGCTCGGCAAGTTTTTGGTGGAAATGGTCGGCATCGTCATTCTCCTTCTTTTGGTTTGATCGTTCCACTCGGACGATGAAACTCTATGGGCGCAAGGTACTGATCGTGACGCGGGAACGCAAGCGCGGCGTTCGTTTTGATTCTCTCATTGACCCAACGCGAACGATTCGCAAGCAATAAGACAAGACGATTGCCGGCAATACTATTCTTTTAATCGTTTTGCCGGAAATAGTTTTGCCTTTTGTTTTAAAAGCAAAGATTTCACTGGTTAAACTAAGCTGCAATCTTCTCCGCCTTCGTCCAAAGCTGGCCGCATGCGGCGTCGATGTCGTCTCCCTTGCTCCAGCGCACCGTGACCGGCGCAGACATATCTTTCAACCGATTATAAAACGCTTCGATCTGCTCATAGCCGGGTCGCTGAAAATTTTCATCGATCGCATTGAAGGGGATCAAATTCACTTTGCACGGAATATCGCGCAGCAAACGTTTGAGCCGGGTTGCATCTTCGAGGCTATCGTTCACGCCCGCGAGCAGAACGTATTCGAACGTCACGAGTTGCTTGGAGGCGAGCGCATACTCTTTGGCCGCGGCAAGCAAATCCGCTATCGGCCATTTGCGATTGAGCGGCATGAGCCGGTTGCGCACCTCGTCCGTGGTCGCGTTCAATGAAATCGCCAGCCGAAATTTGTGTCCGTCCTCCTTGAAGCGGCGAATCTTGGGAATCAATCCGCTCGTCGAAATGACGATATGCTTCTGCGCGAGGTTCGGCCCCTCTTCATCCGACAAAATATTACACGCCTTGATCAGCTCTTCGTAATTCAGCATTGGCTCGCCCATGCCCATCACCACTACGTTCGTGATCGGCTGCAGCGTGAGGCGCCGTACCGTCAGAAATTGATTTACGATTTCGCCCGCCGAGAGATTGCGCAGCAGGCCCATCTTGCCGGTCGCGCAGAATTGGCAATCAATCGGGCAGCCCACTTGCGAAGAGACGCACAGCGTGTGGCGATCGCCCTCGTGCATGAGCACGCTTTCGAGGCGCAAATCATCATGCAGTTTGAAGAGAAATTTTTCTGCATCGCGGCGTTGCGAGATTTGGCGCTGCACCACTTCCAGTGGGTTCACCTGCGCCACGTCGTGTAAACGCGCGCGCAGGCTCGCGGCGAGGCTCGTCATCTCGGAAAAATTTTCCACGCCGTGCGCATAGAGCCATTGAAAGATCTGCTTGCCGCGAAACGCTTTTTCGCCGAGGCCTTCGGTAAAAACAACTAGCTCCTCACGACTCATGCCGAGAAGAGCGGTTTTAGTGAATACGGTTTCCATTGCAGCGTCGTTGTGTTAGTTGAATTGTTGGGAAGAATTTTCGTGGCAATGTAGCAATCGAGCTGTGCTGCTGCAAGGCAAACTTTGTCTTCATATGTGATCTGCCCCGGCTAAGCCGTGGCATGTGCTGCTCATCGGTGTGGGAATGAAAGCCACGGCCAAGCCGTGGCTGAGCAGTATGAGGCAGACCGGGCCAAAGCAATTGCATTTGCAAAACTGAATGGCTATCATCTTGCCCGCATGCAAGCCATTCTTTTACTTTTGAAAAATTTTTCCCAACCATATGATACAACTCGAATGAGATTTGACGATCACGTTCGGTAATGCACTGGGGGTCTTTCCTAGATCGTGTCAGTCAGAAGGAATCTTTTAAAGCACTCGGCATGATCTCTAGTGCTGAAAAAGATTCCTTCGGAATGACAGATTCAGAGGGGCGATTGTCGAATTTGAAAATCAAAACGCATACGCGTCGCGAACGATTACCTCAAAGGAGCCGCCATGTTAAAATTAAAATCGCTCACCCTCCTCGGTTTTCTCCTCGCCTTGAGTGCTTGCGACTGCATCAATCTCCAACCACAGCTCTACGCTTTATTCGAGGAGGAATGGGCTTTTCGTTTAAAGGAAGAACCGCTCTTTGCAACCTCTGCGGGGCAGCATCAATACGACGCGCTCTTGCCGAACGTGAGCGAAGCGGAGCAGACGCGTCGAGCCGAAGTTTGGCGCGAGATGTTGTCGCGTTTGGCAAAGATTGACCGCGGCCAACTCGCACGCGCCGATCAGATCAATTACGACATGTTTCGCAACTTGCTCGAAGGCTATCTCGCGAAGGTCGAGTTCAAGGCACATTATATTCCCTTTACCGTGGACGACGGCTTTCACATTGCGTTCGCGCGCTTGCCTAGCCAAACGCCGAATAAAACCGCGCAAGACTACGAGAACTATGTGCAGCGTCTCCGCGCCTTTCCGAGCTACGTGGAGCAACATATCGCGAACATGAAAGAAGGTTTGCGGAGCGGCATCACCATGCCGCAAATCGTGCTGCAAGGCTTTGAGGTGACGATGGCCACGCACGTGGTCGATGATCCCGCGCAAAGCGTGTTCTATGCGCCGTTCAAAAAATTTGCTTCCACCATTCCGGCAAGCGAGCATGAACGCTTGCAGCGCGCAGGCGTGACGGCGATCAAAGAGGCCATTGTGCCGGGCCATCGCCGGCTCTTGCAGTTCATGACGGAAGAGTACATTCCGCACGCGCGCATGAGCATCGCTGCGTCGGAGCTGCCGAACGGCGCGGCTTATTATGCGCAGTGCATAAAAAATTTCACCACGCTCGCGCTGACGCCCGAAGAGATTCATCAAACCGGCTTGCGCGAAGTCGCGCGCATTCACGCGGAGATGTTGGAGGTCATCAAACAAACGGGCTTCACCGGAGACTTTGCCGCGTTTCTAAAATTTCTTCGCACTGATCCGCAATTCTACGCGAAGACGCCGGAGCAACTCTTGAAAGAGGCAAGCTACATTTGCAAACGCATGGACGCCAAGCTGCCGAGTCTCTTCAAACGATTGCCGCGTTTGCCTTACGGCGTTGCGCCCGTGCCCGAGCATCTTGCGCCGAAATATACCGGCGGCCGCTATGTCGGGCCGGCAGTGGGCAGCACGGAGCCGGGTTATTATTGGGTGAATACGTATGCGTTGGAAAATCGCCCGCTCTATACGCTCGAAGCGTTATCGTTGCACGAGGCCGTGCCGGGGCATCACATGCAAACCGCGCTCGCGCAAGAGATGGAAAACGTGCCGAATTTTCGCCGCGCGCTTTATCTCTCCGCGTTCGGCGAAGGTTGGGGATTGTATTGCGAACGTTTGGGATTGGAGGCGGGATTTTATACGAACCCTTATAGCAACTTCGGCCGCTTGACGTATGAAATGTGGCGCGCGTGCCGTTTGGTGGTTGATACCGGCATGCACGCGAAAGGTTGGACGCGCGAGCGCGCGATGGAGTTCATGGCCTCGAACACCGCGCTGTCATTGCACGAAGTGCGCACGGAAACCGATCGCTACATTTCCTGGCCGGGGCAAGCGCTCGCATACAAATTGGGCGAGCTTAAAATTCGTGAGCTGCGCCAAAAAACGGAAGCCGCGCTCGGCGCGAAGTTCGATCTGCGCGAGTTTCATGACGTGATTCTGCGCAACGGCGCGGTGCCGTTGCCGGTGTTGGAGGAAGAAGTGTTGGCTTATATTTCGGCGAGCTTGAAGAGTTGATGAGTGCGGGGAAGAGCAATTTCATGTTCTGCCGCGGCTTGGCCGTGGCATGCGCAAACCTTGCCAATCTTGATCAAAGCAACTCATCAGTCGAAACGGGCAAGCGTGCGGCGACGAAGCTCATGCAACAAGCGGCGCAAAGGATTCAATGGGAACGAGCAACGTCTCGCGCGGCGCGCTGTGCTGCTCTTGAATGGCTTTGAAGCGACGCTCAATCGCAAGCAGAGTAGGCGCAGGATAGTAGCGTTCGCCGCAACGCAGACAGACTTCATAAGGCACGTCGCGCACAATGAGATACTTGCCGTTACGCCGATAGATATATTCCCCGCTGCGATCTTCGAAATCTTCTGAGCCGCAGAAATGACATTTTGAATTTTTCATAACCGTTTACCTCGTGTCCAAGGATCAATAAATTTGGGTGGCTTGGGAATATAGACAGTGATTACCGCAACCTTTCCGCGACGCCAGCCACAAACAACATGAATGGGCCGCTCTTGCGCAAAGCCGAGCAAAAGGCAACTTTCGCCGCGGCCCGTATCTTCGTATTCTTCTAGAAGCTCACCGGAGAGAATCGCCTCGCGGATTTCTTCAATGTCTATGCTTTCTTCCGCCGCCTCGTTATTGGCGTGATCGCTTAACATGAATTCATTGATTTGCGTTTTGGCTTTAATTAGATCAATGTTCATGGAAGAGTTTACAAGAATAAGATGATTTCCTCAAGCCTTTTTCTTGCGTCGCCAGCTACGTACAACGGAAGAGACCGCGAGGCCGGATTACGCAAGCATACAAAAAATTCAAAATATTCTTGCGCCTCATCCGGCCTCGCGCGGAGATCAGTTAATCGAACTCTGCAAGAACGCCGTGAAGTCGCGCACGCCCATCAATGAAGGCGGCGTGCTCTTCTTCCGCAAGCCCAACTCTTGCGCGACGATGTCGCCCAGCTTGGTGAGAAAACTTCCCACCGCGGTTTTTTGAATGAGATAATTCACGCCGGAGCGGCAAGCTTCTTCTTTGAGCCAGCGCTCATTGTGCGAAGTGAGCATCACCACCGGATGGCTGCGCGTGAAGGCGCGCATTCTTTTGAGCAGGGCAAGGCCGTCTAAATCCGGGAGGGCGTAATCGAGGATGACGAGATCGATGCGCTCGCTTTGCAGAATTTTCCAGCCGGCAAGGCCGGATTGCGCGAGGCGCAGCGTGACCGCGTATTTGTTCAGCGCATACGACAGCAATTCCAAATGATCGAAATCGTCTTCAATCACCAAAACTTTCGGAAACGATTCCGGCAAACGGGAGGCAGACATAGGTACTCTCTTTCCTGTGGGTGGATGCAGTTCATGAAGTTGTGCTAGTGAGGTTTTCACGAGCGTACCGTATCTAATGCTTTACGAGATTTGTGGTTTGGGCTGTGCTCCTTTCATAAATAGATTCCGCCACGGCTGAGCCGTGGCTTGCGGTTAATTGAAAAATAGTTCAGCTTTGTTGATCGCTGACCCAAACAACAAAAGCCGCGGCCCAGCCGTGGCGGAACATATTCTTCTAAAAAATTCTGCTTAGAGTAATGGAAGGAAAACGCGCGCGGATAAAAAAAGAAAACTCATCGCACCTCCCGAGCGCTTGTGAAAACTTGCCTGAGTTGAGGGAGATCGAATGAGTTTTAAGAAGTGGGCGATAGTGGGATCGAACCACCGACCTCTGGTATGTGAGACCAGCGCTCTAACCAGCTGAGCTAATCGCCCTTGTGCTTTGCATGATTTTTTATAGATTGAAGCTGCAATCGTTCGTGCAGAACGGGCGAATTATAGTAATCGAGCTTTCCAAAGTCAAGGAAAATGTCCGCCATGATCATCACTTTTGCCGCGATTCAAGAGGCGGCGCAGCGGTTAGCGCCGGTGGCGCAGCGCACGCCGGTGCTCACCTCCTCTTACCTCGATCAACTCACCGGAAATCGTCTCTACTTCAAATGTGAAAATCTCCAGCGCGTGGGCGCGGTCAAATTTCGCGGCGCATATAACGCCGTGGCGCAGCTTTCCGCGGATGAAAAGCAACGCGGCGTGGTGGCGTTTTCTTCCGGCAATCACGCGCAAGGCGTCGCGCTCGCCGCGGCGTTGCTCCAAGTGCCGGCCAAGATTGTGATGCCGCTCGATGCGCCGCCCGCGAAGCTCGCGGCCACGCGCGGCTATGGCTCGGAAGTGGTTTTGTATGATCGCTACAAAGAAGATCGTGCCGCGATTGCGCGCGACATTCAAAGCCGCGAGGGCCGCGTGCTTATTCCTCCATATGATCATCACGCGGTCATTGCCGGGCAAGGCACTGCGGCGCTGGAGTTTTATGAACAAACGCCGCAGCTTGAAATTTTGCTCGCGCCCGTGGGCGGCGGCGGATTGATTTCCGGCTGCGCGATTGCGTTGCATCATCTCTCACCGCGCGCGGAAGTTTTCGGAGTCGAAGCGGAGTCCGCGAACGATACGTATCTTTCATTGCAACGCAACGAGCGCGTGACGATTCCCGTGCCCAAAACCATTGCCGACGGCATGCAAGTCACGAGTCCGGGCGAGGTGACGTTCGAAATCATGCGCGAGCATCTTGCCGGTGTGTTGTTGGTGTCGGAAGAAGAGATTAAACGCGCGCTGCTGCTCGTGCTGGAGCGCATGAAGATTCTGATCGAGCCGACCGCGGCGGTGCCCGTAGCCGCGGCATTGAAGAATGAAAAAGGCTGGCGTGATCGCCATATCGGCATCATCGTGAGCGGCGGGAATGTGGGGTGGGATATGCTCAAACAATGTCTTGAAACGCGATGAAGTTCGTAGTAGCGCCTTCAGGCGCATTTACTCATTGGCTTCATGACCCTAAAGGGTCTACTACAAACATTTCTAATCCACATCTCACTTAACCTCTCGGAGGAGGAAGTCTATGCAAAAGTATCTCGTCGAGTTCATCGGTACATTTTTTCTCGTGCTGGTAATCGGTCTCAGCGTGATTGAGCCAGGCGGCGCAGGCGCGATGGCGCCGTTGGCTATCGGCGCGACGCTGATGGTGATTGTGTATGCCGGCGGGCATCTTTCCGGCGGGCATTATAATCCCGCGGTGACGCTTGCGGTGTATTTGCACGGCAAGTGCGCAGGGAAAGACGTGGCGCCGTACATGGTCGCGCAAGTGCTCGGCGGTATCGTTGCCGCGCTCGTTGTCGGTTTTAATAAAACCGGCGCGAATGTGGTTGCCGCCACG
>CAYNDW010000081.1:0-13852 GCA_964395375.1 uncultured Cytophagia bacterium | reverse complement strand
ACGGAAGGAAGAAAAATGCAATCCGAGTTCACAACCAGGCTTGGGCAGGCGTTGGCGCTCTTCATGTCGCTCCTCGCGAGCGCGCTTGAGGCGCAAATAAAACTCCCGGCTATGTTCTCCGACAACATGGTTTTGCAGCAGCACAGCAAAATTCCCATTTGGGGCACGGCGCCAGTTGGCAGCAAAGTCACGGTACAATTGCAGCAGCAAATGAAAACGACGAAGACCAGTGCGGAGGGCAAGTGGCGCGTTAATCTCGAAGCCATGCCCGCGGGCGGACCGCATCGGCTCGTGGTGAGCGGCGCCGATACGATCACATTCAACAATGTGATGATCGGCGAAGTGTGGCTGTGTTCCGGCCAATCGAATATGGAAATGCCGCTGGTGAGCACGTGGGCAAAAGTCGAAAACTTTGCAGCCGAAGTGGCCGCGGCGAATTTTTCCAACTTGCGCCTCTTTATCGCCAAACGCGCGAAGAGCACGAAACCACAAACAGAAGTTGCAAGCGAAGGTTGGAAAGTTTGCGATCCGAATAGCGTAAAAGATTTTTCCGCGACCGCGTATTTTTTCGGACGGCATTTGCAGCAGAAGCTCGGCGTGCCGGTTGGTTTGATGCAAAGCGCTTGGGGCGGAACCGTGGTGGAAGCGTGGACGAGTAGCGCCTCTTTGAAAACGATACCCGATATCGCCGGCTTTGTGCGCACGCTCGAAACCACCGCGCGCGACAGCATTTTTGATCCGAAAATTTTTGAAGCGAAGCTCGCGGAATGGTATCGCGCGCTCGAAAAGAAAGACGCGACGACGCAAGGATCGCGCGCATGGTCGAGCGCGGAGTATGATGACTTTGCTTGGCAGTCAATGTCCTTGCCGCAAAAATGGGAGCGCGCCGGTTTGCCCGGCTTCGATGGTTTGTTGTGGTATCGCAAAAGCTTTGACGTGCCCGCCTCGTTTGTGGGGCAAGCGCTCACGTTGGAGCTTGGGCCGATTGATGATTACGATTGGACTTTTTTCAACGGCACGCCAATCGGCGCGACGCCTTCGTATAATGCGCCGCGACGGTATCAAGTGCCGAGCGAGCTGGTGCGGCCCGGAAAAAATATGATCGCGATTCGCGTGCTCGACACCGGCGGCGACGGCGGTTTGTATGGCAGGCCGGAGCAGCTCAAGTTGATGAAAGATTCAAGCGCCGCGCTCGCGCTTGCGGGCGAGTGGCGATATAAAGCCGGTCTCGTGTTGCAAGAATTGCCGCTGCCGCCGAGCGCGCCCACGAGTCCGAATCGCCCGATGGTGTTATACAACGCGATGATTGCGCCGCTGGCGCCGTATGCGTTGCGCGGCGCGATTTGGTATCAAGGCGAGAGCAATGCCGGGCGTGCGTATCAATACCGCGAACTGTTTCCGTTGTTGATTAAAGATTGGCGCAAGCAATGGCAACAGGGCGACTTTCCATTTCTCTTCGTGCAGCTCGCGAACTATCGCGGCGTGAATGTCGAGCCGGTGGAAGATGATTGGGCCGAGCTGCGCGAGGCGCAAACGATGACGCTCGCGCTGCCGAACATCGGCATGGCCGTGACGATTGACCTCGGCGATGCGAATGATATTCATCCGGGTAACAAACAGGAGGTGGGCAATCGCCTCGCACTGAATGCACGCGCGTTGGTTTATGGCGAGAAGATTGTTTATTCCGGCCCGAATTATAAAGCGATGAAGATTGAAGGCAATCGCATTCGTTTGTTTTTTGATCACGCTGAAGACGGCTTGGCGGCGAAGCACGGCGAAGCGCTCAAGGGCTTTGCCATTGCCGGCGCGGATAAGAAATTTGTTTGGGCAAATGCAAAGATTGAAGGCAACGCTGTGATTGTAAGTCATGCGAACGTGGCGCAACCCGTGGCCGTGCGCTATGCGTGGTCGATCAATCCGGCGTGCAATCTTTATAACCAAGCAGGCTTGCCGGCCTCGCCGTTTCGCACGGACAACTGGCCGGAAGTGACGCGCAATGCGCATGTGAATCGCGTGTATTGATGATCCTCGTGTTTGCAGCACCCTCTTCATTTGTCATTATTGACAGACTCAAGGGAGCTATTCCTCTCGTTTCCAAGCGGAGTACGGCAACAAGAGTTCTAACCTGTTTCTCACGTTTGAGATCTAAAAAATGCGAATGACGAGTCTCCTCCTACTTTTGAATCTTGTTGCCACGGCGCAACCCAACGCGCGCGAAAACGCGGAGCATACGCTCAACGTGATAAGCTTCAACCTGCGCTACAACAATCCCGAACGACGGCGAAAACGCGTGGCCCAAGCGCAAGAGCCTCGTGAGCAACACGATTCTGTTTCATCAAGCGGATGTAGTCGGCGTGCAAGAAGCATTGCATGAGCAGATGCGCGATCTGCAACAAGCCTTGCCGGAGTTTAAATGGGTAGGCGCGGGCCGCGATGACGGCAAAGCCCAAGGCGAATACTCCGCCATCTTTTATCGCCACGCGCGCTTTGAGCTGTTGGCGTCGGGCAACTTCTGGCTTTCAGAAAAGCCGGAGCAGGCCGGAAGCATTGGATGGGATGCGGCGATCACGCGTATGGTGACGTGGGCGAGATTTAAAGACAAACGCAGCGGCAAAATTTTCTTGCACTGCAACACGCACTTCGATCACATGGGCCAAAAAGCGCGCGAAGAGAGCGCGAAGCTGTTGCGCGCGAGGATCACCTCTCTGGCACGCGACGTCGCGGTTGTGCTCACGGGCGATTTCAACGCCGGGGAAACTTCGACGGTTTTTCAAATTTTGACCGAAGCCGCAAATACGATGCGCCTTTTGGAAAACGCGCGCACGATTTCAGCGTTGCCGCATCATGGCCCGCAATGGAGCTTTCACGGCTTCGGCAAAGCGACGGAGCGCACGGGGATTGATTTCATCTTTATAACCGAGGGCGTGCGGGTCTTGCGGCATGCGAATCTTTATGATTATGGCGAAGAGCGTTATCCTTCGGATCACTTGCCGGTCTTTGCGGAGCTACGCCTAGAATGAGCGGGCCCTATTGAAGGCGCCACGCACTTGCGAAGTGCGTGGCGCCTCAACCTCACAGCATTCAAACTCACTTCATCAGCACAAGCCGCCTGGTTGCCACTACCCGTTTGCCGGACTCTCCCTCAAAAATCAATCGCAGTAGATAAACGCCGCTGCTCACCGTCTCGTTGCGTTCATTCGTGCCGTTCCATTGCACTAGATGCGTGCCGCCGGTGAAGACGGCATCATGCACACGTTTCACTTCCTGCCCTTGCAGATTATAGATCACGGCTTGCACCCGGCCTGCTTCCGGCAAATCTAAATGTACGCGTGTCTCAATGTTGAAGGGATTTGGAAAATTCTGCGACAACGCAAAGTTTTCTGGAATCGCAGCGAGGCTTTCATTTTCAGAGGGCGCTTTGGCGAGCGCGCCGCCGGCATTGTTGGAGGTGATGGAAAAGTCATCCAACGTCATCGCGCCGTTGCTCGAAGTTTTGTAGGCTGAAAGTTCATAGTAGAATGAGCTGTTCAATGTGGAGCCGGGCAATGCAAACGTTTCGCTGTGGCTCGTCGTCCAATTCGTGTTGTCCAATGAAGCTTCGAAATAAATCTTTGCTTCGTCAAAGCGCAAGCGCAGATACACTGCGCCACTGATGACGAAGGTGTTTGTCACATCAATTCCGCCGACCACACCGGCTTTCTTCCATTCGACATACAAGCGATACGGCCCGCTCGCTTGCTCGCGATACACATAAAAGCGATACCAGTTGTTTTGGTTATGAAAGCCGACGGTCGAGCTTAGGCTAAACGTCGGACTTATGCCGAGCGCGCCATCGTTGTTCGCCTGCGTCACTTGCACCGCGACCGTGGTGTTGCGCGCAACGTAAGCTTGCTTGGTCGTCACCCAACCGCTTTGCGAGCCGGTGGCTTGCAATTGCAACGCATTGTTGCTCACGGCTGCTTGATTGCCGCTGTTCGTGCCGCGCAACCATTTGTTCGCGTCAAGTGTGCCGCCATTGAAATCATCCGCGAGCAGCACATTGCTCGGCGTGCCCGCGAGCGTTTTGAAAGTGAAGCTAGCGCTCTTGGCAAGATTGCCCGCGGCACCGCGAGAAAGCACGCGGAAATGATACGTCGTGTCGCTCAACAGATTCGTGAGCGTGAGCGCATGCGCCGTGCTCAAACTCGAATCGCGCAGGGAGAGGCTGCCATAGCTGCTCGTGAGGCCATACTCAACTTGCGCGTCGCTCGCTTCGTTCGTGGTCCACGTGATCGTCGCCGCGTTTGTTGTGACATTGCTTGCGACAACGTTGCTGAGCACCGGCGCTTGCGTGTCCGCCAGCGGCGCGGCGCCTTCAATCATAAAATCATCCGCGCGCATGACGCCGCGAACGGCCGTGCGGGAAGCGGCGAGCTCATAATAAAATTTATTGCTCAACGTGTAGCCCGGCAAACTGAACGCTTCGTTATAAGTCGTGGTCCATTGTTGCCCGTCCAAACTCGCTTCGAAATAAACGTTCGTCGTGTCCATGCGCAGCCGCAAATAAACCGCGCCGGAGATTGCGAGATTCCCGGTCGCATCGATTCCGTCTTTCACGCCGGCCTTGAGCCATTCGACATACAAACGATAATTGCCCGGCGTCTCGCGATACACATAAAAACGATACCAATTCTCTTCGCCATAAATGCCGGAGGCGGAACTGAGCTTATAACTCGGCGACATGCCGAGCGCGCCGTCATCGTTCGGCTGCGTGATCTTCGCCGTCACGGTGGTGTTCTGCGCGATGAATGCCTGCTTCGTAATCACCCAGCCGCTTTGCGTGCTTTGCGAGCGCAGTTCGAGTTCGTTGTTCACGACTGCCGATTGATTCTCGCTATTACTGCCGCGCTGCCATTTGTTGAGATCGAGCGTCGCGCTGTTGAAATTGTCGGCGAACAGCGGCGGCGTCGGCAACGTGGTGAAAGTGAAATCCTCACTCAACGCAAGGACGCCGCTCGGCTCGCGCGAGCGCACGCGATAATGATAGAGCGTGTTCGGCGCGAGGCTCGTGAGCGTGATTTGATGCGCGAGCGCTTTGGTCGTATCGAGCGGCGTGAGCGCGCCGTAGCTCGTGTTCACACCATACTCCGCTTGCGCGTCCGCGGGTTTGTCGGTTTGCCATGTGATCGTTGCACTAGTGTGACTGAGATTCTTCGTTTGCACTAGCGAAATCACGGGCGGCAGCACTGGCGGAACGGGGTACAAGTACGCGGCATAACCGGAATCGGGCGGCGTCAATACCAACGTCGCGCTCGCCGTATCTGAAAACGTCGCGCCCCACGTGCCGGTGCGCGTGTCGAACCATTGGCCGTTGATGATCGTTGCGCTCGCACGAGGTATTCCCCCTTGAAGGGGTGAATTTATGACGGCGTCGGAAAGATCAAACGCGAACGCGCCGGTCGTATCGGCATACACGATATATTCCGCGCCCGGCCTAGCCGCGAGAAAACGCTTCTCGCCGAGCGTGTCGAAGCGCGTGAAGCGCCACCATTGCGGTTGATGCACCACGTTGTTGGTCCAAAAGTTTTTGAGAATGGTCATGTAACGCGCGCCGGAGGAATTTAAAAATTGCGGCGTCATGCGCGCGTTGAAGTGGAACGTATTCGTATCGCCATAAACCGCGAAGCCGCCGCGCATGAGAATCTGCCATGCGTCTTGCCGCACTTCTTCCGCGCTTTGATCTTCTTCATAACCAAACTCGGAATTGATCACCGGCTTATTGAAGCGACGATCCAGCGTGACTTGCCGGCTGTGAAAGATTTGCTGATAGATCGTCGTCTGCCATGCAGCATTGCCCAAATCCGTCGCGCTGCTGTGGATCGTGTGAATCGTAACGGGGTGCTTATAAACATCGTTCGCCGCAACCAATTGCCCCAGATGCGCATAACCGCCCGCGGGTTCGCCTTCCTCATATTCGCCGGCAAGAATCCAAAACACGTTGAAAGCGCCATAGCGATTGAGCAGATATTGCGTGAAGCGCTCGACCTGCTCGGCTGTGGAAAAATTCTGCCACCCGCTGTTGCCCCACGCCAACACCAGTCCTACGACCAGGCCCTTTTCGTTCATGTAGGCCACGCGCCGATCCAATGCTTGAAAGAAACCGGGATTCAGGCTATCAACGCTGCCGCCATAAAATATCGGACCGCCTTCATTGCCCTCGTTGCCAACGGGATAAACATTATAAACGAGGCCATGCACATAGTTGAAGCCCTGCGCCGCGCGCGCATCAACGTAGGTTTGAAACTCCGTGGGCCAGGAAATAGAATCCGTGGCGAAGCTCCATTGCGTATCACCGAGCAAAAAGAACGGCGTGCTATCCGCATGCGCGAACGTGTAGGGATATGCTTTGGATTCGCGCACGTGGCCGCGCATGGAAACATGCGGCGCGGCGAGCGCGCCCGCACAGGTGAATGCGCCGCTTTGATTGTTCAAGCCGACGTCGCTGGAAAATGATTGCCACGACCACTCGCCGGTTTTGCTCGGCGCGAAACGCACGCGATACAAATCCCCGCCTTCCCAAAAGCCTTGCACCGTCATCGTCGTGCCGAGCGCTGCGCCGCTTGTGCCTTGAAACGTAACGCTCACGCTCGGGCCTTGCACATAATTGTTCGGCGCGAGTTGTTGCGCGCGCAGCGTGATTTCATGAATGCCATGCAACGCCACAGTTGCGGGCGGAGCCGCGGCCGTCGTAAAGGTGAAGTTGCTCGAAGCCGTTTCCTCGCCGATTGCGTTTTGCGCGCGCGCGCGATAGTTATAAGTGCGGCCCGGCGCGAGGTTGGTGAGCGTGAGCGCGTGCGCGGTCGCGAGCGGCCCATTGTTCGTACGCTGCTCATACTCCGTGTTGCGATACGCTTGCTGCCACGTTTGCGCCAGCATTTGATAGCCCGCGTCATTGGGATGCACATGATCGCTCATCCATTCCGCGGACCAATTCGGATTCGCGAGAAACGCCGCGCTGTTATCCACCAAAAAGATTTTATATCCCGCTTGCGCGCGCGCACTCACCACTTCGGGCAAGCTCGCATTCACGTTGAGCGTTACACTTTGCTTGTCATCGCGTCGCGGTATGAGAGTAGAAAGAAAAATTTTTATTTGCGGATTAAAGCGCAAGATCGTGTCCACGATGGCGGCGATTTCATTCGTCACCGTGCCGTAATGATCACCCAGACTCACGTCGTTCGTGCCGATATGCAGCAGCACCGCTTCGGGCTGCGATTGGCTCAAATAATTTTTTAGCTCCGCGAGTATGTCGTTCGCATATGCGCCGGCGTGGCCTTCGTGCTCCGGATCAGGCAGCATGCCATATTGCATACTGCCCACGAAATCAAACCGGCTGCCGAAATCCGTGAGCAGCGCATACATGCCGGAGCGATAACCCGCCTCGTCGCTGCTGCCCGTGCCCTCGGTAATACTGTCGCCGAGCGGCATGAGGCGCGTGGTGTCGTGCGCGCTCGTGTCGAACTCCACGCTGCCATAGGCATTGTAATTCGTCGGGAAAGTAATTTGTACACTCGTGTTCGTAATGTTTTGCGCGAGCACCTTGCCGATCACCGGCGCGCCGGGAAGCGGCAAGGTCGTGAAAGTAAAATCCGCAGACAGGGCAAGGTTGCCCGCGGCATCGCGGCTGAACACGCGATAATGATACAGCGCGTTTTCGGCCAAACCATTGAGCGTCAGCGTGTGCGCCGCGACGCGATTGGTGTCGAGCGCGGAAATGTTGCCATAGCTCGTGCTCAAACCATATTCGATTTGCGACGTGCTCGCTTCATTTGTGCTCCATGCAATCGTCGCGGATTCAAACGTCACGTTGTTCGCGGCCACGTTTGCGATCACGGGCTTGCTCGTGTCTTGCAGCGTGACGATCAACTCGGGTTGAAAGTTCGTGGACTCGCGCGAATCCAGCGACACCTCGCCCGCGGTCGTGCCGAGCAAGGCGAAATTGAATGTGCCGTTGTTCGACACGAAAGACTTCAGCGTTGCTTCGCGCCATTGCTGCACCGTGAACGCGCTCAATGTGCCAAGCGTGTCGCCGTATTGCGCGGGCTTGGTGAGCCACGTCGCCGTGTTCTCGGCCCAGCTTCCAATCAACGCGCGCAGCGTGGCGTTGCTCGTTCCAGCTTGGCGCGTGCGCAAACGCAGTTTGCTTTGTTTGATGGGAGCATTGAGGCCCGCCACTTGAAAACGCAAATAGCTTTCATGGTTCGCGCTCACGATCAAATTCGTCCAACCGAAGTTGGCGTGGTCGCGGGTTTCGCCATGAACGCCGCCACGCTCGACATACGTATCCGCAATCGGCTGGAAGAGAAAAATTTCGCCCGCTTTTGTAGTGAAGACGCCGCTGCTCGAAGTCGTCGTGTTGCCCGCGCCGTCTTGCGCTACGATGCGATAGTGGTAGGTTTGGTTGAGATTCAAAGCCGCGAGCGTGACTTCATAGGTTTGCGCGGGCGGACCGAGCACGGGCGTGCGCTGACCATAAGCTGTGGTCAAGCCGTATTCTACATGGCACGTCGTGGTTTCATTGGTTGCCCAAGTGAGCCGCGCGGCATTCGCATACAACTCGGACGCGGTGATAGCGCTGATCGTCGGTGCAACCACATCGCTCGCCGAGAGCGTTTCAGTCACGACCAAATTTTCAAAGATCGGACCGACGAGCGCCGGATATTGATTGTTATTAAAGTCCGTCACAAAGTCTTCGCTCACCGTGAAATCGCGGCCCAAGTAGAGGTAGCGCACTTGCATGCTCGAAGAATGCGTGTGCGTCGCTTGCAACACGTCGTCGAGGAAGTATTGCAATTGATTGCCGCTCCACACCATGCGCACGCGATAGGTTTTCGATTGGTCAAACTCTTCTTCTTTAATCGTGTTCTTCTCTTCGTTTTCATTGTACGTCCACGAGAGCAGCTTCACGCCCGGCGCGTAGCTCGTGCCCGCGTGCAAATCCCACACGGTCTCGACGTTTTCGAGCGGATGATGATTGCCCCACGGCGAACGAAACATGCTCAAGAAGTGATGGCGATTGTGACTATTCTGCGCGGTCGGGCGAAAATTGCTGAGTTCAATTTCCAATGAACCGCTCTCGATATACGTGCCCAAATCATAGCCGAGCATATCGTTCTGTGTCGTGACGCGCCAGCCGCCGGTGTTTTCAAACTGCCCGCCGGTGCGCGCGCCGAGCGTGCCGCCGTTGAGGGGATCGCTCAAGATCGTGCGGGTGACGCTGCCGCTGCTCGGCGCGGTTTGAAAAATAAAATCGCTCCCGAGCGCGAGATTGCCCGCGGCGTCTTTGGAGCGCGCGTGATAATGATACGTCGTGTTCGCGGCCAAACCCGCGAGCGTCACGCTGTGCGAAGTGACGAGCGCGGTGTTGAGCGGCGAGAGCGTGCCGTAGTTTGTCGTCGCGCCGTACTCCACTTGCGTGTCGCCGGCTTCGTTCGTGTTCCACGTAATCGTGGCGGAAGAAGTCGTGAGGTTGCTGGTTGCGACGTTGGTGATGACGGGCGCTTGCGTGTCAATCGGCGCGCCGGAATTGAGAATGGAAAAATCATCGACAATCTTCACGCCTTTCGTGGCGGTGCGCGAGGCCGCGAGTTCATAGTAAAATTTTGAATCCAAAGTATAGCCGGGCAATCCGAAGGCCTCGCTGTGCTTGGTGCTCCAATTCACATTGTCGAGCGAAACCTCAAAGTAAATCTTCGCATCGTCAAAACGCAGCCGCAGATACACGCCGCTTTGCGCCGTGATGATGGTGTTGCCGGTTACGTCTAAACCCGCGGGAGTCGCGTTCTTTTTCCATTCTACATACAAACGATAATTGCCCGCGTCTTCGCGATAGGCATAAAAGCGATACCACTTCGCTTCGGCGTAAATGCCGTCCGTCGCGCCGGCTTGATACGTGGGCGACATGCCGAGCGCGCCGTCGTCATTTGGCTGCGTGACTTTGACCGATACGGTCGTATTGCGCGCGGCATAACTTTGCTTCGTCACCACCCAACCGGATTGCGTGCTGTTCGAGCGCAGCTCGAGCGCGTTGTTCGCGACGAGGGTTTGATTGCCGCTGTTGGTGCCTTTGTGCCAATTGCTCGTGTTGAGCGTGGCGCTGTTAAAATTATCGGAGAAGATTGTGCCGCCGCCGCTATTCGCGAGCGTAGTGAAAGTGAAGTTGTTGCTCACGGCGAGATTGCCCGCGGCGTCTTTCGAGCGCACGCGATAATGATACGTCGTGTTTGCATTCAAGCCCGTGAGTGCGAGGCTGTGCGCCGTGACGAGCGCGGTGTTGAGCGGCGAGAGCGTGCCATAGCTCGTGCTCGCGCCATACTCCACTTGCGTATCGCTCGCTTCGTTCGTGCTCCACGTAATCGTTGCGCTTGTGGAAGTGAGCGCCTCGACTTGAATCGCGGAGAGCACGGGCTTCGTCGTATCCGGCGCCGAAATGCGCCCTTCCACAAACTTGAGCTTTTGATCCGCGGCAAGATCGGCAAAGGACTCCACTCTACCTGAAGGCCACTTGATCACCAAGCTCTGCGCGCGCGCGTTCCCGGCCAAGCCGAAAGATTGAATGAGAGCGTTTTGATTGCAATAGCCGCTGCCGCCGGAGACTTCGCGGATTTGTTGCGCGCCGCCCGCGAAGATTTCGAGGCGCGCGCCGATCGCGCTACGGTTGCTCGCGCCGCCCTCCAGCTCGATTTGCAGCCAATGATTGTTGTTGCCTTCGTTGCGATAAAGCCGGTTGAACTCGTCGGAGTTGCCGGTGTACACGTCGAGATCGCCGTCGTTGTCATAATCCGCGAGCGTGGTGCCGATGGTGCGCGCGTAATCCGCGGTCACGCCGCCCGCTTCCGTAAACGTGCCGTTGCCGTTGTTGAAATAAAGCCCGTTGGGCGAATTGTAATTGCCGGTATAAATATCGATCCAGCCGTCGTTGTCAAAATCTCCCATCGCGCAATCCACCGTGCGCCGCGCGTCGGCCACGCCCGCTTGCCGGCCCACTTCGCTGAAAGTGCCGTTGCCGTTGTTGCGAAAGAGCAAGTTCGGGCTTAGGTCGCTGCCGACATAGATGTCCACGTAGCCGTCATTGTTATAATCCGCGGCGGCCGCGCCCTGGCCCTTCACCGTGTTTTCGAGTCCCGCTGGCGCAGCAACGTTGGTGAAAAAACCGTCGCCGTTGTTGCGCCAGAGACGATGCGGCAAATCGTTCCAGCGGCTCACAAAGATATCGAGATCGCCGTCGTTGTCATAGTCGAGCCACACGCCGATGTTGGTATATTCGTCGTAGCCCAAGCCCGTGCTCACGGTCACGTCGTCAAACGTGCCGTCGCGATTGTTGCGATACAGCGCGTGCATATCGTCCGCCCAATTCGTCACAAACAAATCGACGTAGCCGTCGCGATCATAATCGCCCCAGGTTCCCACCAAGCCGTTGCCGCTGTTGTCCACGCCCGCGCTGCTGCTCACGTCGGTAAACGTCAAGTTGCCGTTGTTGCGATAGAGCACGTCGCGATCGCCGGAGCAGAGGAACAGATCGAGATCGCCGTCGTTGTCATAGTCCGCCACCGTGGCGCCGCGAATGCGTTCATTCACGCCCGTGCGCGTGTTCAAGCCCGCGGCCTCGGCCCGGTCCACGAACGCGCCGTTGCCTTGATTGATGAAGAGAAAATTGCGATCCTGCTTTTGCGTGAAGCAGAGATCCAGCAAGCCGTCGCCATTGAAGTCCGCGAACACGGAGCCGTGATCCAGCCCGAGCTGCGGGCCAGCGACGCCCGCGGCATTGGCGACTTCGATAAACGTGATGGCTTGCGTCGCGGATGCGCGTGGCGAGCGCGATTGCGCATGAAGCGTGGCAGTTAGAAGCAAGCCGAAGCAAAGGATGAACGTCATTCGCACATGCGATCTCCCTTTTTATTTGAATGTTCGCTCACAGTAATTTTCCGCCAATTCGAAAACAAAAAATAATCCTCGCAAGCAATCGAGCGCGGCAGCAACACGCAGAGGCGCTACTTCGCCAAAACCAACTTCCGCGTCGCGCTGAAACGGTTGCCGGAAATTTTTCCCACGGCGAGCATGCGGCAAAAATAAACGCCGCTGTCGAGAGTACGGCCGCCGGCGTTGCGGCCGTTCCATTGCACGCGAAACGCGCCCGCATGCAGCGCGGCATTCATCAAATCGCACACGCGGCGGCCGTTCGCGTCGAACACTTCGAGCGTCACCTCCGCGGCTTCGGGCAACGCGAAGTGAATCGTGGTCTCGGGATTGAAGGGATTGGGCGAATTGGGCAGCAGCGCGAATGCAGTGGGCAACGTCGCGACATCCTCGGTCACGCTGCTCGTATTTTCCGCAGTGGCATTAAACGTCACGGGCGAGCCTTTCAATCCCGCGCTTGTGGCCGTTACTTGATTCAATCCCGGATTCGCGCCAAGCTTCCAAGCTATTTGGGCCTCGCCGTTATTCTTCGTGCGCACCGTGGCGTTCGCGCCGCCATTTGCTAGCACGCCTCCGCCCGCGGTAATTTTAAATTGTAACGGAAAATTATTTACCGGCGCGCCAAGCACGTCGCGCACGCGCACCACGAGCGGCTCCGCGAGTTGTGTTTTCACGGGCGCCGTTTGATTATTGCCGCCCACCGCGAGCAATGAATCCGCCGCGGCGGTGAAGACGAGAAAGCGCGTTTGCGCCACGGCAACGATAGTCGTGTCGCCCGCGGTCGCACTCGCGAAAAGCTCCGCGCTCGCGGTGCCGTTGGCCGCAGTCCGAGTTTGATAAGAAACTCCGCCGTTCACAAACTTTCCCTTGCCCGCAATGATCTCGAACGTGAGCGCATGATTGGCCACCGAGTTGCCATATTTGTCGGTGCCGCGCAGCACGAGCGGCGCGGCTTTCACGCCCGCGGAAAGAAGCTGTCGGTCGCCGCTCACTTGCACAAAATCCTTCGCCGCTCCCGCGCGCGCCGTGGCTTTGCATACAATCGGAGAATTGCTCAAACCCGTGGCGCTGATCTCAAGCGTAATTTCGCCAGCGGCCGTTCCCAATGTAAGTTGCGCAGAGGCGCGGCCTTCGTTATCGGTAGCGGCGGAAAGCTCGGCTTGACCATTCGCAAAACGCGCTTCGCCGCTTTTAATGGAAAACTTCACCGGATAATTTGCGAACGGCGCGTTCGCTTGATCATTCACGCGCACGATGATCGGCAACGGCAACGCCTCGCCCGCGGCGCCGCTTTGATCGCAACCGCTCACGAGCGCCAGCGAAGTCGCGACGCTCGTTGCCTTCGTGAAGGCTTGCGCGACATTCGAAAGCGCGCTCGCGTTCTTCGCTTCATCGAAAGCGCGCAGCGCGAAGTAATATTTCCTGTCCGTGCCTAAGCCCGTGATCTTGAATTGTTGCGTTTGACCGCCGACCACAGGAGCGGGCAGATTCGACGCAAGTGTTGCCGATGAAAAATTATTC
This sequence comes from uncultured Cytophagia bacterium, assembly GCA_964395375.1. Classification (GTDB taxonomy): domain Bacteria; phylum Zhuqueibacterota; class Zhuqueibacteria; order Zhuqueibacterales; family Zhuqueibacteraceae; genus JABWAN01. The sequence continues at coordinate 376 of CAYNDW010000081.1, read as the reverse complement.
CCCGTGATAGGCGTGGTACTATAACGAATCACGAGACGATCGGCTTGGCCGTCCCAAAAATTATCTCCCGGCGAAGTCCACGCGAGCGTCACGCTTGTGGCACTGCTGTCAATCGCGCGCAAATCCGTGACTGCTGCGGGCGCGACCGTGTCTTTGGCCTTGAGCCAGGTTATGGTGAAATCGTCGACTTGATTGTTTACATCTTGGCCGTGCATGAACACGCCCGCGTACCAAACTTTGTTTTGCGCAAACTCTTTTGAAGTATCGTAAACCGTGGCATCGAGGTGATCGTTGATGTAATAATCGAATTACACCGCTTGTGGCTCGTTGTTGCGAATCACCTTGGTGATGACTTCGCCGGCTTCCGGAATCTGCA
>CAYNDW010000080.1:8440-13880 GCA_964395375.1 uncultured Cytophagia bacterium | reverse complement strand
CTCCAAAAACGTGATCGCATCCCAATTGCGCTTCGCGGCGACTTGCGGCAAAAGCAAACCGTGTTTCTCGCCGCGCCGCACCATCAGTCCGTCGCGGCCGATTGCAACTTCATGCGGTGCATGCACAACTGCCATCGCATGCAAAAGTGAAATCTCAATCACAACTTCGCCCAGTTCTTCCGTGCGCAACGGCGTAAAGCGTGGATCATGACGCGCCGCGGCTTGCGCCATTTCCACAATCAACTCCGGCAACGGCGCGGTTGCGTTGAGGTTGCCGATGCAGCCGCGCAGCTTTTCCGCCACATGCAAGCTGACGAAAACGCCAGAATAGCCGCAGATAATTTCCTCCATGCCCGTCGGGATAACGGCTGTCGGCGAATCGTCCGCATAGAGTGCTGTAAGCGCAGTGCGCGCGACGCGCAACAAGTTTTGTTTTTGAGCAGGAGTCAGCATGGCGTTGTCTCGAACGAATTCACGTTAAGCCCTAACCTCGTTCAGCACGTTGTCATGTAATTCCTGATGCGTTACCGGCAATTTGGTAATTGGGCAGAAGAACAGCGGAATCCGGTTGCCGACTTGTCGTACTTGATGAATAAAGGTTTTAAATAAACTCAGATACTCATTTTTTCGAGGATCATTGGTGCTATGCGCGGCGATTGCCGACCAAGCGAGAAGCGTCCCACGAGTCGTTAACTCCGGTTTGTCTAGTGCAGCAGAAGCTTGCAGGGCGCGCAAGCCCTCGCGATACACTGCGATTGCTTCTGGGCGCCCTAATTTTTGCGCCACTTGCGCTTGAGAAAAATAGCCGTAGAAATAATTTTCAACCTTTTGTGTAGAAAGCGCATAATTGTCCAGGGCCGCTTCCCAACAGGCTTCGAAGTAATCGAGATTTCCCAAAAGCAGGTGGGCGCGGCTGAGCAACGCATACTGATTGAGGTCAAGGCCGCCGCCGCCTTCCCGCTTGCCGATATCTGCGACGCAACGCATGATATGGTCGCGTGCTAAGGCTCTTTCTCCGGGGATATAAGAAAGTACCTCGGCAAGCGTGAGGGGAGTTAGAATTTCACCTTCTTTACCTCCAAGCATTTCGGAGGCTCGCTCGAGATATTGCTTGGCCTTCTGTTTGTTGAGGTCAAGCGGAATAGCTTTATCCCACCAGCTTTTTTCAATGACGCCCAGATAGTGATGGCTGAAAGCGTAGGGATAGTGATGCTGCGAAGTTTTGCGCTCTTCATTATCGCCGAGTTCGTCGTAAAGTTTGATCGCGCGACGAAAATAGTCCAGCGAGGTGATAATATCATTGCGATAAAACGTGCTTATGCCGAGCAGGTAGCAGACATGCGGCACGCGCTCGTGTTGCGGCACATCGCTAAGCACGAACTCATCAATGGTTTCAAATTTTAATTGCGCGCGTGTTATGAGATTTTGCTCTTCCAAACCGATTTTGGTCCACGCCATACGAGAAAGGTTGTTGAACGACATCAAATCTTCATGGACTTTGTCGAATTGATGAAGATAAGCCTCTCTTTGTTTTGTGACGATATTGGTAAGCTCTTCAACTTTTTTGATCAAAGCGATTTGTTCGGCCGAGGCGCGGTTCTGGATTTCGAAAGTTTTGCTAACCAAATCCACCACACTGCCGAGTTTGCTGATGCTGTCGATCTGGCTTTGAAAACTCTCGTCGAATTTTCCAAGGACTTTCTGCCCCAAGTCGAATTGGACCGTGTCAATTTTATCTTGGCGTCGAAGCAATTGCTCAAAGCGGCTTTGTTCCGTGCGCCGGCGCACCGTTTCAAAGACGGAAGTGATCACGACAAAGGCGCCGGTAATGCCGGTCATGATGTAGAGTAGGAACTGAATGGCCTCGAAGCGGCGATCCGAAAGCTCGAGTGCGTTTTTGCTCGCAACCATGGCTTCTTGCGCCGCGGCCTCGGCGCGTTGCGCAATTGTCTGTGAAGCTTCCGCGCGTTCGACCGCGTGTTGCGCGAGTTCCTTGGCGCTTGTGGCGCGCTCAAGCGCAACTCCGGAGGAGTTTTCCTGTGCGAAGAGCGGCAGCGCAATTAAAGCCGAAAGGAATGCGACTTTAACCAAGCAACAAATATTTGCGCCGCAAACAAAATGCTTTGGTACGCGATGATAAGTTAACATGAGAAATGCCCCTTTCTCAAATTAGGTGTGTTGGTTTTAGTGATGAATCTATTCTCGGTTCTTGTCTTCGGCTAAAACTCACCGCGGCATAGCCCACCACGCAATCCCAATCTCCCGACACCACGCCGGAATGATTGTAACACAACACTTCGATCTGATTCTCGCCGAGTTGTTGCGCCGCGAGCATGGTCGCGATGATCGGCCCGGCGCCGCAAGCTTCGCAGTCGCGTTTTTGAAACGCGGCGAATAACTTTTTGGCCTCGCCCGCAGCCAACAACTTCAAGCATTGTTGATCAAGAGCCTGCGCTTCACGAAGCTCGTGATAATGCGACAAGTCCGAGCTTGCAAGCAGCAGCAACGAATGCTTAGCCGCGAGCGCCGCGAGATTGCGCGCCAACACTTCGCACATTTCCCAAGACTGCTCGCCCATGATGATCGGCAGGAGCGCGCTCTCGGGCCATACGCGCTGCAGAAAAGGCAATTGCACCTCGAGCGCATGCTCCGTGCGCGCGCCGGTTTCGTGATGGCCTTGCCATGAAGCCACGAAAAGCTCGTCACGTTGCAATAACTCCTCGACAAGATTTTGCGACACCGGCACTTCTCCCAGTGGGGTCGCATAAGCGCGCCCGCTAAAAAGCGCAATGAAAGGAAAACGCTCGAAGTGACTCGGCGCGATCACCGCAATCGTTTGCGGGGCGCGGCCCGGCAAAAGTTTATAAGCATGCGCGGCCACGCCGCCGGAATAAACATAGCCCGCGTGCGGCGCAAGCAGAGCGATAACATCAGGAGGTGAAGATTCGAGGTGGGCTTCAGCAAGCAGCGCGTCAACGGTCTTTTGCAATGCTTGCGGCGCTGCGGGGTAGAATGTCCCTGCGACCGCGGCGTTGCGCACCGCATCGGGCCGCGGCGCTGGGGAAGTTCGGGAATGAGATTCCATGGCAACTCATCCCAAAATAAAAAGGCACAACCACAATGCTGTGCCTCGGTAAGTTTTGATCGAATTGAGCAACTCAAGACGGCCTTGTGGATCGTTTTAAACTGCGGCCAATCTAACAGAAAAACGCGGAATGTCAACAAATTCTTTGCGCTTGACATCGCGCTTTCTTGCCGCTATTTTGCGCGCGCTAATTTGTCGAGAAAGCGCGCGGCTATTCGTCTTTAGGCATGCAGCAGCTTCTCATTCAATCCGCAAACAATCAACGGAGAGTGCAATGGCCATCAAGTTCGAAGGCTTCCCCAAAGCGAGCGTGAAATTTTTCACCGACCTCGCCAAGAACAACAGCAAAGCATGGTTCGAAACGCATCGCGAGGATTATGAAAACAGCGTGATGGCGCCTTCGCAGCAGTTCGTGACGGCAATGGGCGCGCGTTTACAGAAACTCTCGCCCGACGTCAACGCCGATCCACGCGTCAATCGTTCGCTGTTTCGATTGAATCGCGACACGCGTTTTAGCAAAGATAAAACGCCCTACAAAACGCACATGGGCATCATGCTGTGGGAAGGCAATCGGCCGCGCATGGAATGCTCGTGTTATTACATGCACCTCGAGCCGCCGAAGCTCATGCTCGGTGTCGGCATTTACATGTTCACGCCCGAGCTGTTGGAAGTTTATCGCGGCGCGTGCGTGCATCCCAAGCACGGGCCTGCGCTCGCGAAAATCGCCAAGCAGCTCACAGCCAAAGGCTATGCGCTCGGCGGCAAATTTTATAAGAAAGTGCCGCGCGGCTTCGAAGCAGATCATCCCAACGCCGAGCTGCTCTTGCACAACGGCATGCACGCGGGCATTGAAACAAAAATTCCCGCGGAGTTTTACAGCGCGAAGCTGCTCGACCATTGCTTCGCGCATTACAAGAACATGTCGCCGCTGCACAAATGGCTCGTGGAAGTTTTGGGCTAGCGGCTCTGCATCGTTTGTAGTAGCGCCTTCAGGCGCAGGCTTTTATTTCAACAAAACATTTTTCAAACAACCTATGCCTCCGACTTTCCGCGCGCGCATTAAAATCTGCTGCATCTCCAGCCTCGAAGAAGCGCGTCTCGCCATCGCGCACGGCGCTTCGGCTTTGGGCTTGGTCTCCCACATGCCGAGCGGCCCGGGCGTCATCTCCGAAGAGTTGATCGCAATCATCGCGAAGCAAGTTCCGCCGGGCGTTGCCACGTTTCTGCTCACGAGCAAGCAAGACGTGGCCTCGATCATCGCGCAGCAAAAACGCTGCGGCACGAACACGATTCAACTCTGCGATCATCTGCACGAAGGCCGCCACGAAGATTTGCGCGCGGCCTTGCCGGGAATTAAGATCGTGCAAGTTATTCACGTGACCGGCGAAGAGTCAATCACTGAAGCGGAGCGCATTGCGCCGCACGTCGACGCCATCTTGCTCGACTCCGGCAATCAAACGCTCGCAGTGAAAGAACTCGGCGGCACGGGTCGCACGCATGATTGGGCCGTGAGTCGCGCGATTCGCGGGCGCATCAATGCGCCGATATTTTTAGCGGGAGGATTAAAGCCGGAAAACGTCGGCGAGGCCGTTGCGCAAGTCGCCCCGTTCGGACTTGACATTTGCAGCGGCGTGCGCACGAATGGCAAGTTGGATGAAGCGAAGCTGAAAGCATTTTTTGAGAAGTGCCGGGTGAGCGCGGGATAACGATGTTGCAAATTCCCGCTTGTTACTCGCGGCTCTAGGCATTATCTTCTCGCGTTGCCAAACATTGTTCGTTACTCTTTGGAGTTTGAATCATGCCCATTGTAATGACCGCAGAAGAACTGCTTCAGCTTGGTGATAATGGTATTGGCGAACTTATCGCAGGAGAATTTGTCTCTATGAGCCCCGCAGGTGGAGCGCATGGCCGGCTGGCGAGCCGCATCAATCGCATCGTCGGTGATTTTGTCGAGAAGCATGCGTTGGGTGAAACGTTCGGCGCGGAAACGGGTTTCATTGTCTCACACAACCCCGATACGGTGCGCGCGCCGGATTTTGCCTTTATCGCCAAAGAAAGGATTTCGTTGATTGGCGATTTTGATGAGTTTGTTCCGATTGCGCCTGACCTTGCAGTCGAAGTCATCTCGCCACATGATCGTTGGACGAAGATTGAAGAAAAGGTGCAGGATTATTTGCGGGCGGGAACGCGGCTGGTTTGGGTGCTCAATCCCAAAACCAAAACCATTCACGTTTATCATGGTTTCGCGAGCGTGGTTGTGCTTACGAGCAAAGGGCAAATAGAAGGAGGTGAGGTGTTGCCGGGGTTTACTGCTTCTGTGGCGCATCTTTTTGCTTGAAGAAAACAAGCCACGGC
>CAYNDW010000080.1:0-8340 GCA_964395375.1 uncultured Cytophagia bacterium | reverse complement strand
CGGCTGATCAAAACTCAATCGGAAATTTCATTCGGAAGACATGGACTCCTCGCTAGCGCAATCGCTTTCGGGGAGTTTTTATTTTGGGGAAGAAGGCTCCGTGCTTTGCCACACGTGCAGATGTTGCCGCAAGGCCGGAAGCGCGCCGGGATGCGCTTGTTCGAACTCGACGAGCAGGCTTGCGAGGATTTGTGCGCTCATTGGAAAAAGCTGATGCGCGCGCGTGGCGAAGTCAAAATCCTTTGGCCGGCCTGCGACGAGTTTGGACAAGATGAGATCGTGAGGGTGAGGAACGATGATTTCAATGCCGCTCACCGGCTCGGTGCGTTTGCCGGCGCGCTCCAACCAATTGCGCGGCGCTTGAAAGACGGAGAGACTGACGCCGTGCGCGTAAACGAAAAACGTTTCATCGAACGCTGAAAGCTCGCCAATCGCGCCGTCGATCAACGTATCTAGCTTTTCATCGCCCACGGAAATATCCAGCTCGCGCGAAGGTTCAAACTCCGGCAGCGGAATCGGAAGGCCGGAATTGGCAAGCCACGGAATGATCGCATTCGCGCCGAACACATAAACTTTTTGGACGCTCGCGATGGCTGCGGCGGCGCGGCAGATGTGGTCGAATTGTTCTAAGGTCATGGCTTTTGATCCAAGAGTGTTAGAAGCCTCGCGGTTTTTCTTTTTGAGCACAACGCCGGCGAAGGGATGGCTTTGCACGAGCGGATCCCACCACGCTTGCTCGCCGGGAGGAAGAGCAAAAAAATTTTCCATGGTGCAAAGCGCACGCTGCTGCAGCGGATGCGCGCCGCTTATAATTTCAATCCACCGTCGCATATGCTTTGGCGCAACGGCGAGCGCGCGTTGTGAGAAAGCCAACGCCTTGCTTCGTGCAAGCTCATCGCATTCGCACAACGCCATGCCCGCGCGGCAGTTTTGCCACGCGCGTTGCATGAGTTGGTCATGAAGATTGTTCATCATTCGCCTCACTTGCTTTAATCGCGCCTTCCGCTTTTTGCTCGCCCGCCGGCCCCTCCTTCGCCGTATGAAAATAATCCCACACTCGCTGCGCGAGTTCGGAAGTAATCCCGCTCACGAGCACCAACTCATCCACCGAAGCATTGCGCACGGCTTCGAGCGAGCCGTAGAATTTGATCAGCGCATTGCGCTTGGCCGGGCCAATGCCGGGGATGCGGTTCAACTCCGAGGTCGTCGTGCGTTTCGCGCGCAGCAAACGATGAAACGTGATGCCGAAACGATGCGCTTCATCGCGGAGTTGCTGCAAGAGCTTCAAGCCCGAAGAAGAGCGCGGTATGTTTTGCGCGTCGCTCGCGCCGGGCACGAACACTTCATCCAAACGTTTTGCCAATGCCGCGAGCGGAATCTCGATCTTCAACTTCTGCAAAACACCGAGCGCCGTGTTGAGCTGGCCTTTGCCGCCATCGACCAAAATCAAATCGGGCAGCGGCAGCTTCTCCGCGAGCGAGCCGGAGTAGCGGCGCTCGATCGCTTCGGCCATCATCGCGAAATCATCCGGCGTGTCTTTGCCGCGAATTTTAAATTTGCGATAGTCGGACTTCTTCGCGCGCCCGTCTTCGAATGTGACCATCGCAGCCACGGGATCGGTGCCTTGAATGTTGGAGATGTCGAAACACTCGATGCGCCGCGGCGGATTTTTTAAGCGCAGATCGCGTTGCAATGCCGTGACGCTGTGCGGCATTTTCAACTTCGCCTTCAATTTTTGCAATTGCAACTCTTGCAGCAGCAGCCGCGCGTTTTTTCCGCACATTTCCACCAGCTTGGCTTTCTCGCCCTGCTTGGGCGTGACGAGTTTGATCGCGCCGCTGCGTTTTGACTCCAGCCACGCTTGCACTTCCTCCATTTCTGGAATCTCACAGGGGAGGACGATCTCCTCGGGGATGAAATCTGCCTTCAAATAAAACTGCTTCGTGAAAGCGGCGACGACGCTCTCATATGCTTCTTGAAACACGCCGTTGAGATAATAATGTTGCCGCCCCACGATTTTGCCGTCGCGCACTTTGAAGACCGCGCCCGCAGCGTCTTCATCTTCCATGGCCACGGCTACGATGTCGCGATCTTTCAAATCCTCCGCCACAACTTTTTGTTTGTACTGAAACTCTTCGATGAAGCGAATGCGGTCGCGCATCTTCGCCGCCTGCTCGAAAAATTTGTGCTCCGCCAATGTCGCCATGCGCTCTTTCATCTCCACCACCACTTGCCGCTCGCGGCCATTGATGAAGCTCACGACTTGCTTCACCACTTTGCCGTACTCTTCTTGCGAGACCAAACCTTCGCACGGGCCGTCGCATTTCTTGATGTAATAATCTAAACAGAGTTTGTACTTCTTCTTCGCAATAATGGCGGGAGTGAAGTGATAATTGCAACTGCGAATGGGAAAGATGCGCTTCACGGTTTTTAGCAACGCGCGCATTTGACCGACGTCGGTGTACGGCCCGAAATATTGCGAGCCGTCGTTGATGATTTTGCGCGTGGGAAAAATGCGCGGAAACATTTCGTTGGTGACGCGAATGTAGGGAAAACTTTTGTCGTCGCGGAGGTTGACGTTGTAGCGCGGCCGGTATTCCTTGATGAGATTCATTTCGAGAATGAGCGCTTCCATTTCGGAATCGGTGACGATCACCTCGACGTCGGCGATGCGCGAGACGAGGCGCGCGGTTTTGGCGTCGAGCGGCCGGCTCTCTTGAAAGTATGAACGCACGCGGTGGCGCAGCACTTTGGCTTTGCCCACGTAGATGATTTTGCCCGTGCGATCTTTGAATTGATACACGCCGGGCTTGGCGGGCAGATTGGCGAGTTTGTTTTCGAGTTCGGAGGGCACGCGAATGAATGAAGTATTCACTTAGAATTTGGTCCGGCGTTTTAGACGCAAGTATTGTTTGAGCGGGTTGTTATACTCGCTGCGGGTGAGTTTGTGATTGCAAGATCACGTACCGCGACATTTATGTCGCGATAAAACAGGACGCGCGACATAAATGTCGCGCTACAAATTCACCCGCAACGAGTATAAAAAAGGCGATCACGCCGCCAGCGGGAGATTCTGCCGAGGCTTGTACGGCGCCGCTCGGCGTTTTAATAAACAACATGCACGTGATCAAATTATGGTGCTAGGCTTCTAAAGTCAAACGGAAATTTGCGCTGAAGGCCCGCGCAACGCATGTGCGGCAAGTTTTCATCGCCGGAGGGGAGTGAGGGGAGAGCACAATCGGCGGGCAATAAGTTTTGACCTGGCAGTACCGTGACATTGTCTGTACGCTCGCATAAAATGTCAGCCACGGCCGGACCGTGGCTGAACATGAGGAGGTGTGAGGGCAATACATTAGAACAGCGAGAACACTGCCGCACCTTTTTTCTCGTCTTCACACTCAAGCTGCGGAATCTGCGTGAATTTGAGATCGTGCAACTCATTGCCGGCTTGTTCGATGAGATCGAAATAGGAAATCTGTCCCGCGCTTTCGCGGAGCAGGCGCACGAGCGTGTGCGTGAAGGCGCCGTGATAGGTTTTGCTAAATTTCGCATCCGCGGCTTTTTGATCGCTTTGACATGCGGCGAGCAACACATTGCCCATACGAATGCTCACGTCGCCGAAACGCTGCTTTTCAAACTTCTTCAACGCCGCGTTGATCTGTTGCTCAATCTCCGGGTCCGGGCCGCGCATGGTGCTTTTCATGCCCTGCAATTCTTGCATAATAAACGCGCGTTGGTCTTCGTTGAATTTGCGCCGGGCCGCGGCAATCGCCTTTCTTTCCTCAAACGTCATCGGCATGAAGCGATACGCGATGTCGAGGTCCGTATCATCGCGTTGGTTCGTGCCCGAATGACAGCAGTCCATAATGATCGTGAGATTGCCGTTCTTCGGAAAGCGGTCGTAAAGTTCCTTGAGATGATCGTCGATGAGGTAGCCCTTCTTCGCGCAATCATACGGCACGAGCGCCTCGTCCGCGCCGTCGGGTTCGTCGCCGCCGTTTTCATCGGGCACGAAATGGCCGTGGCCCGCATAATGAAACACGCGCACCGCTTCTTCGCCGCCGCCTTCGGCAAGCCAGTTGAGACCGTCGATGATGCCTTGGCGCGTCGCTTCCTGGTCTTGCAACACGCGCAGATTTTCGGCCTTGAACGCATACAATTCGCGCAACGCCGCGTTCATGTCCATGATGTCATTCACGCAGCCGCGCAACGGCGCTTGGCTGTACGCGTTGATGCCGACGAGCAGAGCTTTTTTCAACATAGAAAACTCCTTTGGGTTTGGGTTATATCCCAAAGACGCTTTGGCGGGAAGAAAATTCTCAAAATATTTCTTGTCACGGTTCAACCGCGATTGAACCGTGGCTTGACTCGCAAGCACCCAATGATTGCTTTGAAAGAAATTTAGGTTGCAGCTCCACCTCGGATGTCATTTAGCAAGAATCTTTTTACTCGTTTGAGATACTGCCTTGTGCTCAAAAGGATTCCTGCTGAATGACAAATATTGGAGAAGCCGTATGCCACTCACTACTCACTCCACCGCCGGCGCATTTTTCCCCAAGCGCGCAGGCTCCGCCACAGAGTACAGCAAACTATTGAACACCAATTTGAACGATGCATACGTTTGCGCGCGATGCTGTGGCCGAAAGCCGAAGAGGAGCAATCGCCCTTTGCCCAAAGGATATTCCACCAGCGCAGCTTTGCCGCGCAACTTCTCTTCGCCGTGCAGCCAGCCACTGAGCAAAGCGTTTTGTTGAGGATAAAGCAACGGCGTTTTTCCCGCGCGATCACGCACATTGAACACCGGCGAATCGGCAAAGAAGAGCGCAAGTTCGCGCGGCAAACCGTAACACACAGGATGCGAAGCGTCCGTCAATCCCAAAAGCAAAGAGCCGGGCGCGGAGAACTCGCTGCTCTTCACGCCGTCCAACTCATCGACAATCGGCAACGCCCACGCTTTGATGAACAACTTTGCGGCGCGGTCGAACGCGAGCAGCGTTCCGCCGTTTTCTACAAACGCGCGCACATGCTGCAAACCGGTTTGACCGATGCCGCCGCAATACTCCGGCGGAAAGGCTTCGCGCTCGCCTTGGGCCGTAGTGCTGTTGCCGAGCAGGATCGAGCTGTCGTTCTGCGCGGGAAAGATGAGGGCATCAAAATTTTTCTCCAGCGCGCCGCGCCGCAGATCGCGATCCCACACGGTTTGATGGGGAAATTCGAATTGCTCCAGCACATAACGCGTCCAACCTTCATCGGCAGTGGCAACATAGCTGCGATAGAGTCCGACACGCGGCGACTGTAATCGTTGCGCGGAACCGGCGTCGTTCATTGCAACGGACGAGAGTGTGACATTCAAATCTTCGGAAAGCTCACGCAGCAGCTCGGGCTTCGTGTTTGATGAAGAAAAAAGAAACTGGCCTGCAGCATGCGATTGCAGTTCGGCGTTGTTCCAATAAGCCTCTTTGCTTTTTTTGAACAAGCGATTGAGCAGACGATACGCATCGAGACTCGAAGACGAGCAGAGATAATACGACGAGCGCGAGTCCAAAGCAGAAGCCGGAGCAAATGCCTGCGCGGGCAGCTTTGTTGCGCGCAGCGTGTCTGCAACGAGCGCAAGCTTCGTTTCCGCGGTCAAAACTTCCACGCCCATTTGCAACGGCAGCGTCCAGCCCGTCACATCATATGGCCGCTCCAACGGGCCGCCGGGATAGGCCGCGCGTTTGGGATAATCCTGCCGCTCGAACAAGCTCTTCACATTCGCGCGATACGGCTGCGCCAAGTCAATCACCAACGTGCCTGCGGGAAATTCCGCGCCTTCGGCCATGAAGCTTGCTTTCGCGCGCAAAACTTCCGTGCCTTGTTGCAGCATAATGTCGAGCAGCCTTTGCGCGGCCGCCGGATCTTTTTGCGCGAGCGGAATCACATAAGCAAAAGGCTTTTCCGTTTTGCCTTTCACAATCGCGCGCTCGCCGAGTTGATAGAAATTACGCAGCCATTCCTCACGATAACGCGCCGCGAGTTTGAGCAGCGAGTAGCACGCTTCGAGTTCGAGATTGACAATATCGCGCATGCCCCATTTGCCGCCGCGCCACGGCTCGGGAAAATTCGTTTGCGCCTCGCGCGCGTTTTTGAGGCCGCGACCTTCGCCGGTCAACTCTTCGAATTTAAATTCCACCGGTGTCGCGAGCTTCGCGCTCGCGGCTTCGCTCAACAAGCCGACGCTGTTGTGATAATACGGCGCAGTGCGCAAGCCGCCGTGCCACCACGTGTCGAACGTGGTCTCCGTTGCAATGCCGGTGAAGCCCGCCGCGGCGAGATCGGTTGCCATGTGCCCGCCGATTTGCATGAGGCTCCGCAGAATGATGGGATCGATATTCGGATTCGAGACTTCATAAAAAGGAGGAATGACGAAACGCGGGCCGCGTCGCCCCATTTGATGCACGTCATAAACAATCTGCGGAAACCATTTTTGATAAAGCTCGCGGGTGATAAGCCGCGTCTCGACCAAGTTGAGCATGAACCAATCGCGGTTGTTGTCGTGGCCCGCGTAAGGATGATACAGCCACGGCGGGCTCGTGCCTTCAAACGGCGTGGCGAGATTTTTTTCATACCAATCCACGACCATCTGCACGCCGTCGGGATTGGGCGAGGGCACGAGCAGCAGCACGACATTCTCGAGAATCTCGCGCGTGCGTGCGTCGTTCGCGCTCGCGAGTTGATAGGCCAATTGCATCGCCATTTGTGAAGCCGCGATTTCCGTGCTGTGAATGCTGCACGTGATCATCACCACGGTTCGACCGCGTTGCATAAAACCCGCGAGCGAGTCGGCGTGCATGCGGCGCGGGTCCGCGAGCAGGCTTTGCATGCGAAGAATATCCTTCATGCGATTGAAGTTGCTCGGCGCGGTGATGATGGCCATCACGAGCGGCCGGCCTTCGGTGCTCTTGCCGAGTTCGACGAGTTGCAATCGTTCGCTTTTTTGATCGAGCTTGGCGAAGTATGCGGTGATCTCTTTCCAATCCGCGAGCTTGCGCTCCGCGCCGATTTCAAAGCCGAGCTGCGAGGCGGGAGAGGGGAGTTGCGCGAAAGAAGTGAAGGGAAGATAGCAGAGGAAAATAAAACCCATGAGCCGAGCGAGAGTCATGGCGAGCGCCTTTGTGGTGAGAAGGGTGGGTGGATAAAAAGAAACTCTGTTGCAAAGTTTGTGTGAGTATTCGAAACAGAGTTTCAAGAGTCAGTGTATTCCCAAACGGAGTTTGGGAATAAGAAGAGCATTTAGGCGGGAGACACTTTTGCCTTTTTCAGCATGCGCACTTCCTCTGGCGAGAGCCCGGTTACTTCGGAAATAAATTTGAGGCTCATCTTTTTGCGCAGTAGGGTTGCGGCAATCGCGCGCTTTTCTGCGAGTTTACCTTCCTGCGTGAATCTGGGCGTCAGTTCTTGCGTGAGTTTGGGTGTCAACTCTTGCGTGAGTTTGGGCGTCAACTCTTGTGTGAGCTCTTCCGCTACTTCTTGATAGAAGCGTGATTGGCGAACGTCAGAAAGCATGGGCGTCAACATTTTCTCAATCTCCTTTCGGGACATCTGAGGCAGCTTGCTCAAGAGCAGATTGATGAGCATAGCAATGAAGGCTTCTCGTGATTGCGCGCTCAAGTTTTGCTCCGGCAATTGCCGAACAATGATTTGAGCGGTGGTCAAGGCCTTCCGCTCCGAATCTAAGATGATTCGGAATAAATTCAACGGGAATTTTTCCAGCGCTTCCTCGGGCAATTCGTTGAGATAAAGCCGTCGCAACCGGCCGCTGGTGAAGAACTCATGATAATGCGGTTCGGCCCCGGCATCGTGTTCGCGCGTTGGAAACAAAACCACCGCGCGCCAAGGATTGGCCGGCTTTTTTTGCCTCAGATAGACCGCGATTTCGGCGAAGAAGCGCAGGTAGAAATCATCTTCCAGTTGGAACTGCGATTCGAAAAAGAAAAGCGGAGCGCTCGCGCTATCCGGTCGAAAGACGCCGTCGAACCGAAATGCCTGTTCTTTCACTTCGACGGAGATAAACTCGTAGCGCTCCGCTTGGCTCGCGTCTTCGCCGAGTAATTCGAAGAACGCGCCTTTGAATTCGCGAAAGAAACGATGGATGAAAGAATCGGTTTTCAGGGAGCACCCATCCTTTTTTGCGATAGAGTCTGCGCGTACCAATTCGGCGGCGCGGATAAAAAAGATACTCCGTTACGAAGGCCATGAAGCGTTCGCAACAGAGTTTCAACAGCAAGCTTGTTGCCAAGCAGAGTTTGCGAGCAACCAGTAACCAGCAACCAGCAACCAGCAACCAATAACAAGCGATCA